>JAKSCJ010000213.1 GCA_022360675.1 Lysobacterales bacterium | reverse complement strand
TCAGTTGTATCAGGCGGTGTGGAATTTGGCAGAAAACGCCATCAACCATGCCGGCCGCCCCAATAAACCCGCTATCATTACGCTTCGCGTGACCCCGTTGAAAGACGGCACTCGCGTTGCTTTAGATATCATGGATAATGGGCCAGGTATTCCGCCGGAAGCGCGAATGCGCATTTACGAGCCTTTTTTCACCACCAACAAACAAGGTTCGGGTTTGGGTCTGTATTTGGCACAAAAACTCTGTGAAGCCAATCAGGGTTCGCTAGAATATCTAGAACAGCCGGGCTATGGTGCGTGTTTCCGCATTACATTACGCCGTGCGGCAATGGAAGATATGGATGATGAGGATCTCGATATGGATGAAACCATCGACAGCAGCAAGGTGGGAGCAGTTTAAGCATGTCTCGATCGGCTCTCGTCGTAGATGACGAACCTGATATTCGCGAGTTACTAACCATCACGCTGTCGCGTATGGACTTGCAGGTGAAAACCGCGGCGAATCTCGCCGAGGCCCGCCAAGCTTTGTCCAGCAACCATTTTGATTTCTGCCTCACCGATATGCGCTTGCCCGATGGCAATGGAATTTCGCTGGTGCGTGAAATTAACCAGCGCTACGCCCACACGCCGGTGGCCGTGCTCACCGCCTACGGCAAAGTGGAAGACGCCGTACAGGCGTTGAAATCGGGCGCGTTCGATTTTGTTTCTAAGCCGGTTAATCTCGAAGTACTCCGCAGCCTGGTCCAAACCGCACTACGTATCAAACCCAACACCACCTACGCTCAGTCCCAAGGCGAAGCCGATGGCGATACCAGCCGACTGATCGGGCGCTCGGCGGTGGTGCAAAAAGTGCGCGAGACCATCCGCCGCTTGGCGCGCAACCAAGCGCCGGTATTAATCTCGGGCGATTCCGGCTCAGGTAAAGAATTGGCGGCGCGTCTAATTCACGATATGGGCCCGCGTGGCGAAGGCCCGTTTATTCCGGTGAACTGCGGTGCCATTCCTGCCGAATTAATGGAAAGCGAGTTTTTTGGCCATAAGCGCGGTAGTTTTACTGGCGCCGATAGCGACAAAGAAGGTCTGTTTCAGTCTTCAAACGGCGGTACGCTGTTTCTTGACGAAGTGGCCGACTTACCCCTGCATATGCAGGTCAAGTTGCTTAGAGCCATTCAGGAGCGCACCGTGCGCCCCATCGGCGCGCGCCAGGAAATTCCTGTAGACGTGCGCATCGTTAGCGCCACCCACAAAAGCCTTAAGCCCTTGGTGGAATCGGGCCAGTTCCGCAGCGATTTATTCTTCCGCTTGAATGTGATCGAACTGCAAATGCCGCCCCTGCGCGAGCGCCCCGACGATATCCCCCTGCTGGCCAAACATTTCTTGCAGCAAATTGCCGATCAATGGGGCGATAAACCCCGCACGCTAAGCGACGACGCGCTGAAGGTGTTAAAAACCCATCCCTTCCCCGGTAACGTGCGTGAGCTGTACAACATATTGCAACGCGCCATTGCCTTAAGCGATGGTAGCGTGGTGCAAGCGGCCGACTTACAACTGGGCGACTCCACTCTAGAAACCGCCGCCCCCAGTATGGAACCCGAGCAAAACCTCGACGACTACATGGAAAACGTCGAAAAACAACTGCTGGAACAAGCTCTCATCGAAGCCAAATACAACAAAACCGCAGCCGCCAGAAGATTAGGCATTACCTTCCGTTCACTGCGTTATAAATTGCAGAAGTATGGGATTGAGTGAGGGTTTTGTTGCTTAGTTGAAGCAAGCAATTAAGAACTGATAGATAAATAATAAAAAAGGCCAGCATTTGTTGGCCTTTTTTGTAGATCAATTCAGCACTTAGTTTTTACTTTCCCAATAATATATACCCACGCCCAGCACTTGATCGGTTTCAGCCTCTGAGGCTTCTAGCTCGTTAATCAGATTAAGTATTTCTGTTCGATGTTCTTTGAGTTTCTGTTGAATCATGCGCCGCGCTTTTGGACGGTTCTTTTTTGAAATAAAGGCCGTGTATAGCCTACGCTCTATCCATTTTTCGTTTGGCTTATCAGCACTTTCCAGGTTGTGTAACAGTGAGGCTGTATGACTTTCCAGGGCATAACTGGCTTCGTGTAAAAACTTGCTGGTATTTTCATCCATCCATAGCCAGTTTGAGTCTTTCAACTGAACCCAGCCTTTAGGGTCGATCTCAACACAACCTTGCTCAGCCAGTTTTTTAGCCACCATAGGGGCTGAAACACCACGCCCAAAATACTGCGAAACCAAACCAGAAAAACTGTAAGAAGCGCCATACATGGCAAGCACCATTTTCTGATCATTGACTGTATTGTGGTAAGTGGAATCGCGGGCCCAGCGGCTCAATAGCGCCGCTTCAGGGCAAATACTTTTATGGGGGATTTCGTATGGGTCATCTTGAATCTGCCACTGCGTATTCAATAAATATCAAGCGAAGCTCTAAAACTCCGCTTTGTGTTCATAGCCAAAATAAATCAACACACTATCAATAGTACTCAGCAGTTCTGCATGGCAATGGTTTCTACCCAGGTTGCCTGCTGAACGCCATCGATGGTTTGGTACAGAATCACATCCGTACTTTCACAATGTTTCAGCAGCTCAATCTGGCCCCAATTTGCTTCAACTCCTTGTTCGCCAAAAGCATCCAGAGGTGCGACCGCATGGTCCGAATCCACCGAGGCACGGCCCACCGCAACGGTTTCTCCGTGCAAGACTTGAACAACAGCTAAGTCATCATGGAAGCTTATTGCAATATTGGGTTGTCCCGTTCCTGACATGCTTTCGGCAGAAGCACTATTGACAACAAAGCAAAGCAGTAAAGCAGTATGAATGCAGGTTTTATTCATCATTTTCCCTAAGCACCATAGATGATGCACTATCCTTAAAAACACAAAGAAAGCGAAGCCAAACGGCTTCGCTTCTTGAAAATACTATGGTCGTAATATAGCTAAGCTCATCGTACTCAGCAGTTCTGCATAGCAATGGTTTCTACCCAGGTTGCCTGCTGAACGCCATCGATGGTTTGGTACAGAATCACATCCGTACTTTCACAATGTTTCAGCAGCTCAATCCGGCCCCAATTTGCTTCAACGCCTTCTGCTCCAAAAGCATCCAATGGTGCTATCGCGTAGCCCGAATCCACCGAAGCACGGCCCACTGCAACAGTTTCTCCATGTACAACTTGAGCAATAACCAAGTCATCATGGAAGCTTATTGCAATATTGGGTGAACCGGTTCCGGTTTCATTCCCATAGACTTGCGGCGCTTCAGTACCCGTTTCGTTAGCTTGGGGTAGCGGTTCGCCTGTGCCTGTATGACTTTCGGCAAAAGCCGTTGAAAATACAATACATCCAACCAAGGTTATGGCCGCAGAGATCACTTTCATCTTATCTATCCTTAACGCTTTTACGATAATAGTCACATGAACGACAAAGCTCCGCTTTAAACAAAACCATTGATACTCAATAATCCATAGTAGTAACAGCCTTATTGGCAGTTCTCTGCCTCCAGAGTGTCTATCCAAGTCTCTTGTTGAACACCATCAACCGGTTGCGAAAGTATCACATCGGTCCCACCACAGTGCTTTAATAGCTCGATATGCCCCCAGTTTGCCTTTACACCATCAGAATTAAACGCATCGAGCGGTGCTACAGCGTACCCTGACTGCATCTCAGCACGACCAACAGCAACAGTCTCACCCTGCTGAATTTGAATCAAAGCGACATTGTCTTGGAATGCCACTTGAATATTAAGCCCAGTCCCTGTTTCGCTAACTGCAAATGCATTGCTGGATAAAGCAAGGATAAAAAAAGCGTTAGCAACGAGCAGTTTCGTTTTCATTAACGGCCTCTCAATATAAGTAAATTGCAGGAAATAAATTACGGATTAGTCTGGCTTTGACTCTTCTTCCCAGTAGTAATAGCCAGCTCCCATAATTGTAGTCGAGCCTGATTGATCTTCTAGCTCAGCCATCAACGCGCTTAGCTCGTTTTTTTGTTCTATTAGTTTGCTATTGATCAATTTTCTTGCCTCTTGTGCGTTTTCAGGTGGCACTCTCAATGAGTGCAATCGTCTATCGAGCCATTTATCCTCACCGTTCTTAGCGGCTTGCATATTGTGTATTAGGGTATTCGTATGAGCATTCAGAGCGCAGCACGCCTCTTGTAGTAAGCGGCTCTCATCTTTTTCAATCCACACCCAATCCGGCTTCTTGAGTTGAATCCAACCCTTCGGATTAATGTAAACACAACCTTGGCTGGCCAGTCGTTTCGCCACCATGGGTGCGGAGACGCCGCGGCCAAAATATTGAGACACCAAACCCGAAAAACTGTACGACGCGCCATACATGGATAACACCATGGGTTCGTCGTTTACCGTGTTGTGGTAACTCGGGTCGCGAGCCCAACGAGCCAGTAAGGCGGCTTCGGGGCAGATATCGCGGCGGGGGATGTCGTCGGGTTCGTTTTGAATGCGTGAAATCACACGGCTATCTAAACCCAGCTTCATATTTAATTCAGAGCGTTTAATTTTGCGCTTGGGTTGTTGCTGTTGCAGTTGGCGTTGGGCCTCGCGCACGGCTTCTTGCTTAACCACTTCCATAAAGGCACGCATATGCACGCGACCACCAAAAAGGCGTAAAACACAGCGGATGGATTGTCGTAAAGCTTCAATAATGGCGTTTTCAGAGTGAATCAGATCGTTCGGGTCGGTGGTATTTAGCGGTTGAGCATGCATGGCATCCCTCTACTCACAACGGATATCCTGCCTGGATATCTCATCTCTAAAATTATGGACAACTTTGGCTATTGACGTATTAGGCCGTTCGCAAAGGCCTTATTTAAGCACTCGCTTCTTCATGGCACAAGCGAAATAGCGAAAAAGCGGATGCACCTAAAAACCACCCACGCGGATTGCTGTGATTGAAAATGCAGAAGGTGTCAAAACGAATTCTTGAACGTTGATCCCATTCACAAAAACTTCAGCTGCCCTAACGATAATCTTTAAGCACGTAATGAGAATTCATTATGCATTTTGATGAATTGTTCAAAACACCTTTGCAAGACCTAAGCTTGTGGTTAATGCCTTTAAGCTAATCACCAGTTAGCTAGGGCTAGAGCAGGACTACTCTACGCTGACACGGCGATGGTCTAGCTAAAGTAACGTCGCCCCTAGAGATTGGCCCGCCCTTCTTCCCTTGGTCGTGGTGCCTCCCTGCGGTGGTTCCCCCTACCGCCGCAAAATCACGATAGGGCCAATCTCTTTTCTTTACACTTCATTCTCTGCATCACCTAGCGTGTGCAATGGTTCCTGAGCACGCATTCCTAAACGAACACTCAGAGTTAGATGCATACTCAGGGTGCGTTTCGTTGCGATGGATTCCGCTTAAAGCTCTGAATCATTTGATGTGGGTCTTGCAGTGCGCGCTGGCGCTGGGTGGCTTCAGCCCACCACATCAGTTGCGCAAAGCTGCGGCCAAAGTAATCGGCCCAGCGCTTAGCTTCGGCTGCATGGGTTACTTTTCCATCGTCTGAAAGAACCTCGTGGGCTTTGGGGATATGGATCATGGCTGAAATCGGTAAGCAGCCCAGTTCCGATAAAAAAGTACGCATGGCAACCGCCGCACGGGTGCCGCCCCACTGACCTGCCGAATAGCTCACAATAGCGCTGGGTTTGTATGAAAACAAAGAGCTCCCAAAGTGATTGAGCAAATGCGCTAAAGCCGGGCTCATGGAGTGATTGTATTCAGGGCTAATCATCACGTAAGCATCGGCCTGTTCAATGCGTTGTGCCAATGCGGTTAATTCGCTTGGCGCAGTGCTGCGCGAATAGGCAAAGTGAGGTTTAAAGAGCGCACCCAGCTCGTAATCCATAGGGTCCACCAAACCAACATGACACTGTGGATAACGCTCGCCCAATTGCTGCAACATCGCCCGCGCCACACGTAAACCTAAGCGCGCCGGTTTTGGCGGCGTGCTATCGCGCACGCTGCCTAAAAATACCAATACATTCATCATGAGCCCTATTTAAATTGAACCCGCTTGGATTAGGCTGAAGAAAAAGCTAACTAAAAAGCCAGCTCATGATAACTGAAGCATTACGTTTGCCCGGATGCTGTCTATATTTGTATAGCTACCGCCTTATTGTGGGTTCACTTCAGGGCCCTATCATTCACGACAGTTTCCTTAGAGTTGTTTTAATGTATTAGCGCGCAAGTTACATGGGTAGCGCACGCTTAGTCACAAGGGCTTGGCATCTGCTACGATATCGCGGCATTTCACTGGAAGCTTTGTTTATGAGCATTGAGTTGAGTTTGGAGTCGGCCCGCGCCCAGGACGCTGCGGATTCATTGCGCCACTACCGCGATCGCTTTCATATTCCCCAGAGCGATGGACAGGAGTGGCGTTATTTTTGTGGTCATTCGCTGGGTTTAATGCCTAAATCCTCCCCGGCGGCGGTGGAAAATATGATCGCCCAGTGGCGCGATTTAGCCGTCCATGGTCATTTTCGTGGCGACGACGCCTGGCTCACTTATCATGAACTGGTGCGTGCGCCCATGGCACGTTTGGTGAATGCCAAACCCAGTGAAGTGGTGGCCATGAATGCGCTGTCGGTGAATTTGCATTTGATGCTGGCCAGCTTCTTCCGTCCTGAAGGCAAGCGCTGCAAAATTGTTATTGAAAAAGCAGCGTTTCCGTCGGATCGCTACGCAGTCGTCAGCCAGCTGAAATGGCACGGCTTGGACCCCGAACAACATCTGGTGGAAATCGAACAAGATCCCAACACCAAGTTGCACGGCATTGGCGGCCTACGCAGTTACCTGGCCGAACACGGCGACGAAGTGGCTTTAGTGTTGTGGCCCGGTGTTCAATACGTGACCGGTGAACGCTTCGATGTGAAAGAAGTGACCGAGCTTTGCCACACCGTCGGTGCCATTGCTGGCTTCGATCTGGCGCATATGGTGGGCAATATTCCGGTGAATCTGGGCGACAGC
>JAKSCJ010000191.1 GCA_022360675.1 Lysobacterales bacterium | reverse complement strand
CTGCATCATCTTCATCGACGAGATCGATGCGGTGGGCCGCCATCGTGGTGCCGGTTTAGGCGGTGGTCACGATGAACGTGAGCAAACCTTGAATCAATTGCTGGTGGAAATGGATGGTTTCGAAGGCGGCGAAGGCGTGATCGTAATCGCAGCCACTAACCGCCCCGATGTGCTTGATCCCGCATTACTGCGCCCCGGTCGTTTCGACCGCCAAGTGGTGGTGCCGTTGCCCGATGTTCGTGGTCGCGAGCAAATCTTGAAAGTGCATATGCGCAAAGTGCCTTTGTCTGACGATGTCGATCCAAAGACACTGGCCCGCGGCACGCCAGGGTTCTCTGGTGCCGAGTTGGCTAATCTCGTTAACGAGGCAGCGTTGTTTGCGGCCCGTGGTAATTCGCCCCAGGTCACTATGGACCACATGGAGCAGGCGAAAGATAAAATCATGATGGGTGCTGAGCGTCGTTCGATGGTAATGAACGAGAAAGAAAAGCTGCTCACTGCCTATCATGAAGCCGGTCATGCCATCGTGGGGCGTATCGTTCCCGATCACGATCCGGTTTACAAAGTCACTATTATTCCGCGTGGCCGCGCTTTGGGCGTAACGATGTTCCTGCCCGAAGAAGACAAATACAGCCATAGCAAGCGTTCATTGGAAAGCAAGCTCGACAGCCTGTTTGGTGGTCGTATTGCTGAGGAAATCGTCTTTGGCGACGACGAAGTCACCACTGGTGCTTCTAACGATATCGAGCGTGCCACTGGCTTGGCTCGTAATATGGTCACCAAGTGGGGTTTGAGCGAGCAAATGGGCCCCTTGGCCTATAGCGAAGAAAACGACGAAGTGTTCTTGGGTCGTTCGATGAGCCAATCGCAAGCGAACTTCTCCGACGACACCGCGCGCCAAATCGATCAAGAAGTGCGCCGCGTTATCGACGAAAGCTACGCTCGCGCTAAAGCGATTTTGGTTGAGCACCGCGATAAGCTGGATATCATGGCCCAGGCCCTGATGCGCTACGAAACCCTCGACACCGATCAGTTGGATCAAATCATGGACGGCCATGAACCCGATCCACCTTCAGGTTGGGACGATCGCAGCAATGGTGGCCGCCCCAGCAGTGGTCGTGGTGGCAATAGCCCAAGCATTGGAGACGCTGCACCACAGGTGTAAGCAGCTCAAGAAACCTGGCTGTTAAGGCCAACGCAAAGGCGCCGCAAGGCGCCTTTGTTGTTTCTGGAGCGGTGTATTTTGTTCACCTGCAATTCCGCTGAGTGTGTTTCAGCATTCAGTGCAAAATACATTCAGTACCGATCACATCCGGTACACTGATGACCCCCATCATACCGAGACTCATTCATGGCCGATCACCTTTCCTGTGGGCGCTTCCAGCTCGATCTTCATCGAGTGCAGATCATGGGTATTTGGCATGTCACGCCCGATTCCTTCTCCGATGGCGGGCAATGGCAGCATCGTGAGCAAGCCTTGGCCCACGTGCAAGCGATGGTGGAAGCGGGTGCCACGGTCATCGATATCGGCGGAGAGTCGACACGGCCAGGTGCACCTGAGGTGCCAGTACAGCAGGAGTTGGATCGGGTTATTCCCTTGTTGGAAACCTTAGCGCCCGAGTGCCCAGTGCCGATTTCGGTGGATACTTCCAAAGCCGAAGTGATGAGTGCAGCGGCCGCCGCCGGTGCCAGCATGATTAACGATGTCTTCGCGTTGCGGCAACCGGGCGCTTTAGAAGCCGTAGCAGCGAGCGATTTACCTGTTTGCCTCATGCACATGCAGGGTCAGCCACGCACCATGCAACAAGCACCGGAATATTCTGATGTGTTTAATGAGGTAAGAGGTTTCTTGCTGCAACGCATTGCTGCCTGTGAAGCGGCGGGTATTGAGCGTCGGCGTATCGTGTTAGATCCGGGCTTCGGCTTTGGTAAAACCCTGGAGCATAATTTGGCTTTATTACGCGCTTTAAGCGGCTTTCACGATTTAGGATTGCCACTGCTGGCCGGTATTTCGCGCAAATCTATGATTGGGCAAATTACCGGGCGTGAAGTTAACCTGCGGGTACATGGCTCTGTAGTGGCTGCTTTTTTCGCCATGCAGCAAGGGGCGCAGATTATTCGAGTGCACGACGTGGCTGCCACGCGTGATGCGGTACGAATGTTCGAGGCGTTGAGTCGTTGAGCGCATCTCAAATGGTGTTAAACGGTTAGCGCTTTACCCTGAAAGTGGGGCTATGGTACTTTTTTTCTGCATCATGTCATGATTACTTGATAAGGAGATTAGATAATGCAGAACGAAGCAATGACCGAGCAAAACGAAGTTCAAGCCGAAACCACGTTGGAAATCCAAGAGCTGGGCAGTGTTTCTGGCGATACCCAGAAATTTTTCGTTGGTTTCGAGCAAAACGACCCGTTCCTATACTGGAGCTAGTTGATCGGCCCAAAGCGGGATCGAAACAAAGAAAGCCGATGTGATCGGCTTTCTTTCAATAACAGGCTGTCTGCGCCGTTGGGCTCGGTGAGGATTTCACCATCAGAAGAAAAACCATAAGAAAGTAATAAGGACAGCAGCTTGAAAACCCAGAGTTTTGAGAATCAGTATTATTTGGCATGGCATATTTTCTTAAGCGAAGCCACCCATGGTTTTATCGCCTTAGACTTGGTTACTGACCGCTATTTTCAAATCGGCGGCCGGGGTGCAGAAGTATTATCGGCCCTAATCGAGCACCAAGGCCAAACCCAAAAACTGTCGGGAGACTTTGCGCCCGAGGTCTTAGAAAGCTTGTTGTGCCAATTGCTTAAACAGCAAGTGATCACGGCCCGCAGTGAGGCGGGTAAGTCGTTTAGCCTGCTTTTTCTACCACGTCAAAAAGATTTTGATACATCAGGGGTGTCGTCCAATAAACCTTGGATGATGATGCAATGCCTGCTGAGTCTGCGTCGTGCCGAGCGCTTGCTGAAACAACAGGCCATCGCCCAAATCGTAAGCGATGTACGCCAGCGCAAGCAGGCATGTTTTGCCGTTACCGATCAACAGCTCCCGCAAGTCCAACAAGCGCTAGCCGTTTATGAGCGCTGCCGCCCTTGGTACCCGAAGCCGCGAGTATGCCTGTTTGACTCCTTGGCGATGGTGGAGTTTTTAGCCCGCTTAACGCTTTATCCTGATTGGGTTTTTGGGGTTATGGAGGCACCATTTGCCGCTCATTGCTGGGTTCAAGGCGGGGGTTACGTCATCAATGACGAGGCGGAGAGAATCCGTGCTTATACGCCAATTTTAATGGTGTGATTTTGATGACGTAGTTAAGAAAGCTTGGGCGAGCACTCTGAGGTGGTGCTTGGCGTTTGTTTGTTGGTGAATCGGCGCAGGAGGTGCCCTCTATGCAAGCGCGTTTTCTACTGGTGCTGTGGCCGCAAGCTCGACCAGCACCCAGCGATATCACTAAAGTGCCCCACACTGTGATGGCCGAGGGGGCGGGCTATTGTTTTCTCACTAGCGCTGAAGATAACGCCTCCTCGCCAATCGTAGCGAGCCATCAGCACTGGCAGCTGCTGCATGGTGAAGTCTTTACGCAAACAACTCAGCGTGTGGGCTCAACCCCTGAGCAATATTGCACCCAGCAGCAAGATCTGCTCGGTAACGCACTGTTGTTGGCATCTAACGATGCCGCGTGGCTGGCGCAATGTGGGCAGTTCTGGGGCGATTTCTTTGCGTTTCAGTTCAACAAACAAACCGGTAGCTTTCGTTGTTAT
Organism: Lysobacterales bacterium; assembly: GCA_022360675.1. GTDB lineage: Bacteria > Pseudomonadota > Gammaproteobacteria > Xanthomonadales > Wenzhouxiangellaceae > JAKSCJ01. The sequence goes on along the minus strand of JAKSCJ010000191.1, from coordinate 673 downwards.
TTAAGCCCGATGGCGCGCCAGGAATGGTTTTACTTGCGCCACCAAGGGGCGATATGGATTAGTAACGATATCGCTGCCTTAGCGTTACTCTCATTTCGTCGTGAGCCCGATTGGGATTATCTTTATTACAGCTTCTTCGCCAATGGCCAGCCCAGCACCAAAACCGGCTTGATGGGCGTTAGGCGTATCTTGGGTGGGCAGAGTTTGTGCGCTGTAGATGGCTTGCATGTAGATGGCTTGCAAACGGAAGCGTCGTTGTTGCATCAAAGCCATTGGGATTTGTTTCCGCAATACCGACCACAGCCCCGTTACGATATTCAGCAAGCGAGTGTTGAGTTTGCCGCACAAACCCAAGCGGTTATTGCTGCCCGTATCGCACTGCATGAACGTGTTGTTGTGCAGTTATCGGGCGGTTTTGATTCGGCCATCTTGCTGGCTTGTGTGCGCGATTTGAAAGCCGCCGATCAAGTGTTGGCGGTAAATTATTACGATGCTGGCGACGCCAGCGATGAGCGGCCATTTGCCCAAGCCATGGCCGACCATGTGGGCGTAAAGCTCACGACGATGCCTTTATCGAGTACAAGTGAAGCAGGCGGGCAAGTGTTGGCACGCCTGGCTACAGTGGCGTGGGCTTTGGAGCCTTCTGGGCAAAGCTTCGGCATGCGCGCCAGTG
>JAKSCJ010000209.1 GCA_022360675.1 Lysobacterales bacterium | reverse complement strand
GAAACCTTAAAGCGAAGCCGACAAACAACACGCATTATTGATCTTGAGGGAAGCAATAGCATATTTCTTACGAACATGACTGCAGGCCAAGTCAGCTTTCAGCGGCTAGATGGAACGATTGAGATTATTGATAACGTAAGTGGTAAAACCATTGTGACCTCGCTCATGAATGGCACCAGCGCTTATCATTTTTCCGATGGCAGCTTCAACAGTGAAGACATCAGCCATCTAATACAATAAATCCAAAAAAGATAACAAATCGAAAAAATAGCAGACTGTGCAAAGCACAGCCTGCTATTGGTTCATTGCAGCCTCAACTCATACAGAGCTTACCAACCGCACTGACGGCCTTGGTTTTGTTCGTCTAACCAGGTTTTCAGCGGTGCGAAGTAATCGAGAATAGCCGTGGCGTCCATTTGACGGCTGCCAGTTAAAGCTTCTAAAGCATCGGGCCAAGGTTTGCTTTGACCCATCTCTAACATGGCATTTAAACGACGGCCGGCTTCTTCACTGCCATAGATGGAACAACGATGGATGGGGCCTTCGTTACCGGCAATTTCACACAAAGAACGATGGAATTGGAATTGCAGAATATGCGCTAAGAAGTAGCGTGAGTATGGGGTATTACCGGGCACATGGTATTTCGCACCTGGATCAAAGGCATCGGCCGGGCGGTCGTTAGGTGGTGCAATACCTTGGTATTGTTCGCGCAGGCTCCACCACAAGTCGTTGTAGCCTTCGGGGCCCGCTTCACCTTGGAAGACTTTCCAGCGCCATTGATCCACCATCAAGCCAAAGGGTAAGAAGGCCACTTTATCCAACGCCAAACGCATTAATAAACCGATGTCGGCCGACGGGTCGGGCACTTGGTTCAGCAAGCCAATTTGCTCTAAATACTCAGGCGTAATCGATAAAGCAATGGTATCGCCCACCGCTTCGTGGAAACCATCGTTGGCACTGTTTTGGAATAGATACGATTTTTCTTTGTAGGCGCGCTGATAATAATTGTGTCCCAACTCGTGGTGAATGGTTTGGAACATTTCATCGGTGGTTTCGATACACATTTTAATGCGGATATCGTCTTGGCCATCTACATCCCACGCTGATGCATGGCAAACCACATCTCGGTCTTGAGGCTTAGTAAACTGCGAACGTTCCCAGAAGGTTTCAGGTAACGGAGCAAAACCCAAAGAACTGAAGAAATTTTCACCCGCTTTCACCATGCCAATGGCATCGTAATCATTATCGACGAGCAACTGGGTTAAATCGTAGGCAGGGGTTGAAGCCTCGGGACCTGCGATATCGTAAATATTACCCCAGCTTTGCGCCCACATATTGCCTAGCAGATGAGCGGGAATCGGGCTATTTAAGGGCACAACACCATCGCCATAATGCTCGTTTAATTCGGCGCGAACATGGCAATGTAAGGCATCGTACAAGGGTTTGACTTGGCCCCACAAACGATCTAATTCGGTGCTGAACTCGTTGGGCTGCATATCGTACCAAGAGCGCCACAGTTCCGATAAATCATTAAAGCCCAGCTCTTTCGCGCCTTGGTTGGTCAGCTCGACTTGACGTGCGTACAGATCGCGCATGGGTGGCGACACGGTACGCCAACCGTTCCAGGCTTGCAGTTGTTCATCGGCATCGCGGGATTCCGCCATGATGCGCTCCATCTCACCCAGAGACCAGCAAGTACCGGGCTCGGGACAGTATTCACCCTTGCCATACATACCACCCAGCTTGGCCACGATGCCGGCTAGCTCAGAGCCTTTGGCCGCGTCCTCAGGGGCTGGTAACACAATGGCGCGCGATAGCAGGTCTAACTTGCGGCGCAGCTCAGGATCGACTTCCACATCACGGTAACGACTGGCCTCGGTGGCCAACTGAGTGGATAACGTGGTGAATTCCTCATCGGCAGTGGCCGCCAGCTGCTCGGTGTCTTGATTGATGTAGGTTTGGTAAACCCACAACACCCGCTCGGCGTGGTGCAATAATTTCGCCAGGCGTTGTTCGGCGTCTTCTACGAAAGCTGCGGCCGACTCTGCGGTGAGCGCTTCACTCGCCGAGTTTTTCGCCATGGCTTGGGGCTGGCTGGTCGCGGCATGGTCGCTACTGCTTTGAGGCTGACAAGCCGCCAAGGTCAGGCTGGCTGCCAGTAGGCTGATGGTGAGAGGACGCAACTCCATCATTAACTCCTGGTCTGATCGTTGTAATAAGCGTCTGCGTTCAGCAGCGCTGAGGAATCGGGCCTGCGCCGGAATCGCAGGCGTAAAATCGCTGATACAGTAGCAGATCGGCTCTCTTGAAACAGCAGCAGCACCTGATTTCACCCCAACATACGCCGCGCGAATCAGCGCTAGCCACACAAAATAAGCAGCGTAGGAAAAAGCAAGCTATGATAGGGCCCAGCCGCGCTACGGCCTGGCCCCAAAGAGGACGCTAAGCACATGAAAAAGATTCATTTTTTAACGAAAATTGCCGCATTGTCGGCAGTGCTATTCTGTTCGATGAATAGCCACGCCCAAGACAACAGCAGCGCCCAGGAAAGAGTAGCCGCCGCTTTTCGTCCAACTTTAGAAGAGTTAGCCGCCACCTCCGATATTATCGGCATCGCCCAGGTGTACTACACCGACTACGAATACCGGCACAATTATCCGGTCAGTGGCCGCGCCTACATGCGTATGCTCATCACCTATCGCTCGGATGAAACCATCAACAAGTTCGAGGTAAAGGAAAAAGGCTTGCACAATGGCGAGTGCTACTTCCCACAAACCGACTACGGCAGCGAAGGCGCCCGTTTTCTTGTGTTCTTATCGCATCACCCCGAAGGCGATTACATGGGCAATCCGCGCCTGTGCATGGTGCCCGTGGCGGTGACCACCGATCAAGGCTATGCCATGCCCTACCCGCGCCCCGAGATCAATCTCACCGCTGTGGGCGAAGCCGCAATTACAGAGCTGAATTTTCAAGACGTTCACGCCACCATTGATGCCTCGGACATGACTCGCAGTATGGCAGCGCGCAAAGCAGAAGAACTGGGCGGCGTGGTGGAAGACAAGAAGATTGTTTTTAATCGTGGCATTCCCATCAGTGTGGTGCGTCAACTATTAGGCCGCGAAAACCTGAAGCTTCCACGCAGTAATCGTTAAACGGCCAAGCCACGCCAAACCCGAGATCGCCTCAAATCTGGAATATTTCCAAATCCAAGATATCCATAAAAAAAGCCCTGCTATGCAGGGCTTTTTGCTGAATACACTGAGCGATAACTCACCAAACTTAGCTGGTAACCACACGGTAACAAGGTTCGTACTTGGAGCCCGGTAGCTTCATGCGGCCCTGAGCAACGAACTGCTCCAGCAATTCATCCAAAGCTTGCATCAACGCCACTTCACCATTGATTTGGAAAGGCCCGTGGGCGCGAATAGCGGCCAAACCATCGGCTTTAACATTGCCCGCCACAATGCCGGAGAAGGCACGGCGCAGGTTTGCTGCCAGCTCATGCTTGGGCAAAGAGCGATCCAAGGCTAAAGACGCCATGTTTTCGTGATTAGGACGGAACGGATGCTGGAAACGCTCGTCGATGGTGAGCTTCCAGTTAAAGTAGAAGGCATCGTTAGAGGCCACACGGTATTCGCGTACTTCATCTACACCTTCGCGCATGTAACGTGCAACGGCTGCCGGATCATCGATGATGATCTTGTACTTTTCAGCCGCTTCATCGCCAATGGCAAAGCGAATGAATTCGTCAATGCGGCGGAAGTAGTCGGCGCTTTCTTTAGGTCCGGTGAAGACCAGCGGGAAAGGAATACCCTGGTTATCGGGATGCAACAACACGCCCAGTAGATACAGAATTTCTTCTGCGGTACCCACACCACCGGGGAAGACAATAATGCCATGGCCCGAGCGTACGAAGGCTTCTAAGCGTTTTTCAATGTCTGGCATGATCACCAGTTCATTCACGATGGGGTTCGGCGCTTCAGCGGCGATAATACCGGGCTCCGAAATACCCACATAGCGACCGGGCACAATGCGTTGTTTGGCATGTCCAATCGCCGCACCTTTCATGGGGCCTTTCATGGCACCGGGGCCACAGCCTGTGCAGATATCTAAACCGCGCAGACCCATTTCATAGCCCACCACTTTGGTGTAGCGGTACTCATGGCCAGGAATGGAGTGGCCACCCCAGCACACCACCAGGTTAGGATCTTTGAGCTGCTTGAATGCGCCAGCATTACGCAGGATTTCAAACACCACATTAGTAATGCCGTGGCTGTCTTCCATGCTGTGTTTAGGGTTGGCGGCGATTTCTGTGTGGAAATACACCAGATCGCGCACCACAGCCGACAACAGCTCTTTAATCCCTTTGATCATCTTGCCGTCGACAAAAGCACCCGGCGGCGCGTTGCGCACGTCTAAACGGATACCACGAGTCACCGGGTTTGCATCAATGGCAAAGGATTCGTACGCCGCGAGCATTTGCTCGGCGTTATCGATTTTGCTTCCGCTATTTAATACCGCCAGTGCGCAGCAGCGTAGTAAGTCGTACAACTCACCACGGCTGGCATCGTGTAAACGGTTTACTTCTTCGCTGGAGAGGATATTTAAAATTCCAGCGGGATATACATGAGAGGATACTGCCTGCATTTTGTCCTTCTTTCGTCTTTATCTTATTGATTTTTCAAATTCTGGCTTTTTCTGATTTCCGTCTTCTGTTGCGCAATGCATCTTTTGTGCTGACAGTAGGAATTCACGATGAGTCAGAGCCTAACCGCTTGGGATCGTTCCCCGCTTGGTTCTATTTTTCACTATTTGCTTTCTTTAGTAGAACAGTACAGAACACAAATCATTTCGACAACAATGTATCTGCATAACCGAACTAGTCACTAAGTCCCAAATTGTACACATAAAAAAACCGGCGACCCAAGGGCCGCCGGTTTTTTCTGATCGATTAGATCAACCGTTATTAGTAACGGTAAACCACACCGAACTGAGCGCTCCAGCGAGATTCAGCGTTGTCATCACGCAGAATCAGGAAGTCGTCAACAGTGGGGTTGTCGGTCGGACCGGTGTAACGGTAGCGAGCCAGACCGGTTTCAGGATCAATACCTTCGAAGTCAACCGGATCCGCGGTGAAGGGGAACGGAGCTTCACGGATTTGACCCCAATCGCTGTCGATCAGGTTCAGTACGTTTTCAACCTCGAAGAAGAACTCCAGCTTGCCGTATTGCTGCAGATCTACGTCCTGGATGAAGCGGAAGTCCAACTGATTCACGCGAGGAGCGCGAGCACAGTTACGGCATGCGATGCCGCCTTGAGCTTCGGCCAGGCTGCCGGTGTTGTTAACCAACTGGAAGAACGCAGCTTCGCCAACCGGATCGGGGTTGCCGTCGCGGTCTACGAACAGTACGTCGCCGGGGTTCGGTACGAACAGACGATCGTTACCGAAGCGGCCGTCACCATTGGCGTCGTCACCGAAGGTCCAGGTAAACGGACGGCCAGAGCGGCTTTCGAAGAAGAAGCTGAAGGTGGTATCACCGAAATCGAACCAGTGTGCTTTATAGCTGGTCAGCAAGGTAAAGCGGTTGGAGATTTCGTTGTTCGCACGGCCCAGTTCTTCTGCATTCGGATCAACGATAGAGTTGTTACCGAAGTTAGAAATCGCACGGCTAGAGGTACCGGGGTTCACTTCGCGAGCAGAGCCGTAGCTTACAGCAGCGCGGGCAAACAGTTCACCGAAGCCGGCTTGCCAGCTGTTTTCCAAGCTCAGGGTTACGTTGGTACGCTCACCTTGGCTGGTGTTACGCAGCAAGACCACGTCGTTGAAGCGAGGATCACGGTTAGCTTCTGAACGGCCAGAGGCAGTTGTGGGATCAGTCCAGAAAATGGGACGACCATCAGGCAGAGTGCCGGTGGGGGTGCCCAGGTTCAGATGCTGATAGAAGATACCGTCTTTAACTTCGGCGTGCTCATATTCGATGCTGAATTGGGTATCGTCCAGGAATGGAATTTCCATGTCCCAAGCGATGTTGTATTTCAGATCGGTAGGCAGTTTGAAGCCAGGCTGCAGTACGTCAACGTCTTGGCGACCGCCAGAAACTTGACCCACTTGAGGCTGGTTGTCGGGATCGAAGTTCACACGGAAGTTCGGATCCAAGTTGGTGCATTCTTCGTCTTCACAGGTGAACACGCGAATGGTTTCACCAGAGTTGGTGAAGGGGTTAGACAACCAAACACCGGGGCTACGACCACGGAAGATACCGATACCACCACGTAATTGAGCTTGGAACGGCAGTTCAGGCTGCCAGTTGAAGCCAAAGCGCGGTGCGTAGATGTTTTCGCCGTTGATGGTGCCTTGGTTGGTGAAACCGAAGGTGTCTTCGAACAGCTGGTTTTGCTGCGGACGGTTATCAACGTTGAAGTGCTCAATACGCAGACCGTATTGAATGTTCAAGTTAGAAGTAACTTGGAAGGTGTCTTGCAGGAAGATACCGAATACTTCCCAGTCCCAGATGGTACGCGCGCTATCGACGTTATCGCTGTCGATGGGCAGACGCAGGGTGTAATCAACACCGGTGTTACCGGCGATGAAGTCATCCAGGCTATCGAAACGGTAGTTACCCAGTGAATCGAACAAGAACAGGTTGTTGTACGCTTCGCGGTTCCAGTCGATACCTAAATCAATGGTGTGTAAACCAGTGAAGAAGCTACCTTTCAAGAACAGGCTTTGGGTATCGAAGTTCAGGTTGTTCGCTTGACGGAAACGATCGGTACCGAAGATCACGTCGTTGCCATCGATACGAACCTGTACGCTGGGCGCACGGCTACCGGTATCGAAAGAAGTTTCGTAACTAGAGTCAGCAAAACGGAACTCGGTAGAGAAGTTGCTGCTCCAATCACTGAAGACTTGGAAGCTTAAGCGATCGATTTCACGTTCTTCTTGGTAGAAGTTAGAAGTCAGAGAGAAATCGTTGTTATCACGGCTACCCAGATCAGGCTCAGAACCGGTGGTGCGGTTGAAGCTCAAGCTGGCGCGGTGACCGCTGGCGATGTTCCAGTCTAATTTAACGATCCATTTTTCTTCTTCAGTGCCGGGGCTGCCAGCATTGATGTTACCGGCGTCGAAACCGTAAATATTACGGGCCGCATCGATAACTTGTTGAATTTCGGATTCGCTCAGACCAAATTCGGTGCTACCGCCGCCGCCTTGGGGGCTTACGGTGATGCCGTCGGCTAGGCCGTCACTTTCGAATTTCTCGTAACCACCAAAGAAGAACAGTTTGTCTTTGATGATGGGGCCGCCTAACCAAGCACCGTAGGTTTTGTCGTCGAAGTCAACAAAATCGGTGTTGGTAGAGCCGTCACCTACCAGTGAGTCGTCACGGTAGTTGAAGCGTGCACCGCCTTCAAATTCGTTGGTACCGGTTTTGGTTACCGCATTGATCAACGCAGTTGAAGAACCCGTTTGGGTCACATCGTAAGGAGAAATCTGTACAGAAATCTCTTCCAACCAGTCGATGGAGATCTGTTGGTTGGTTGAAGGCTGACCGTTGGGGTTCAAACCGAATGCGTCGTTAGAGGCTACACCGTCAATCAACAGGTTGTTGAAGCGGCTGTTACCACCACCTACGGACAGCTCACCACGACCTTCGTCGGTGATGGTTGCGCGCGGGTCAAAACGAACGAAGTCGTTAATAGAACGGCTAATTGAAGCAAAGTCTTCAATTTGAGCACGATCAATGGTGGTACCTGAACCCATTTTATCGGGGGTGAAGGTAGAAGACAGAACCTGGCCGGTCACTTGCAAGCGATCCAGTTCTGCTTGCGACGCCATGACCAATTGCACCGAGATAGGATCTGACAAGTTCAAGAAGATATCTTCTTGAATTGCTGCATCCTCGCCATCCTTGGTCGCTGTTACACGGTACGGGCCACCAATACGTAAACCCTGTGCGGTGAAACGACCACCGTCTTGGGTTTCAGTAATGCGAGTGGTTCCTGATGGCACATGCACAATTTCAACTTGTGCATTGGTTACTGGGTTACCAAGGCCATCCAGCACGATACCATTGATCGCGTTAGACACCTGCTGGGCGTAGCCGTAGGGGGCCACAGCTAGCAAGCCCACAGCGGTATACCAGCTTAAGGATCTCAGTGCTTTCATCTGATGTTTCGCCTTAAATTGCTATGTTGAGAGCGCGATGGGCCGGGCGGATCGAACAGACACTGGAAAGAGCTGGTAACCGAAGTTATCAGCTGTCTGGAAAGTAGTGATCCAACCAACCCCTGAGGTGAGCCTAGAATATCTCACGAATATTACAGAATTTTAACTTTGTTACAGACCAAAAGCAAAGCTAGTGGTCAAACGCAGTCGCTCGAGAATATATGAGAATTTTTACAGAAATATAACAAAAAGCTATTTATTTCATCGTCAAGTCACGAACATTAATAAAAACAAACACTTAAGATTACAAAAAAATTCACTTTTTATTAATTGTTAAGAAAAAAAGCGCTTAACTTAGGCATTTACCGGCGTTAAATCTGGCCGATTTCGTGAAAATCGCCCCCAAATTTCTTAACAAACAGGCAATTTTTTTCGCCACAGTTTGTTAAATGAGATGAACCGATGCCCAATTGTCTATAAAAAAAGCCTAATTCCACAAAAAAGCCCGGCGTGGAGCCGGGCTTTTTTCGTCAAATGTTAAATGTGCCAGTCAAATTTGTGAGCGCATCGAACTTAACTGCCGGGATTAATTAACCTTGGCCGGCTAAATCCGTATTCACCGTAATACGATCGGCAGGCTCCAAACCACGACCACAAACCTCTTTAATGCGACTAAAACAGATATCGTCGGCACGGTTACGCTCACTCTTGCCGACGAAGCGGAAGGTTTGCGCCATCACCAGCGGGCGGTCAGAGTCAAAAGGCTCGTATTCCCAAGCTTCTAAAGCTTCAATGGCCGCTTTCACCAGAGCAGGATGGGATTCACTGCTGGTGTCGTGTTGAATATTACGAATACTGCCATCGGGATGCAGTTGGTATACCAGGCGAACATCACCCGCCGCACTGCGGAAACGTGCAGATAAGGGGAAATGAGGCTGTACCATCCGCACTAAACGGGGCTCAGAAGAACGTGCTTTTGAGGCGGGTACTTCCAAAGCAACCTGTTTAGCAGCCGGTTTAAAGTTGAGCGAGGCCAGTTGTCGTGCGGGTTGGGTATCAAACGCAGGTTTAGGATCGATACTCAATTCTTTAACCACATCTACTTGCGCCACTTGCTGCTTGAGTGCCTCACGCGCCATGGCTTGGGCTGCGGCAATGTTAAAGCTAGGTACAGCCAAGCCTTGACTCGATTGCTCGCTGCTTTGGCCACTAGCCACTTGGTTTTGTTGGCGTTGACTTTCAAGCACTTCCAGGCGTTTGGCCACCTCGGCCACACCGGGCACTTCTATAGCGGGCCCGAGTGCTTCGCGCTCAACCGCGGTTTCCCAGGAATTCCGTACATCGGATAACACATGATCGAGCGGGCCGCGGCGTAGCGGTAGCTGAATGATTTTTGGCTCGGGCTGAAGTGCGTTTAACCCTACAAAATTAGCTACGGCGTCATTGCTGTGCAGCATAAACACCACATTCACTACACCAACAACCATCAAGCTCACCAAGCCATTCACGGTGGCTTGTGGGCCTTCTTTACGTTCATCTTTACCGAGCAAACTGTAAATCCGGCGTAAGAACGCACCGCCACGAGCCGACATCACTAAGGTCATCATGTGGCCATGCTGCTCTTGTAAGTGCAACAAAGCTTTGGCGTACGCCAAACGGGTGTCTTCGCTCTCGCCAACAACCAATTCGTCGCAGCACATCTCACGTTCTTCGCTGAGAACACGGGACAACCAATGCACAACAGGATGGTAGAACAAGATGGTTACCGCCACCTGTTGGCAAATGTTAACGAGGTAATCCCAACGCCGAATATGCGCCAGCTCGTGAGCCAAAATCAGGCGTAATTCGTCTTGGCGCAGACCCAGCCAGGCACTAGCGGGCACCAACACTAAAGGACGCAACCAGCCCACCGTCATCGGGCTGAGAATTTGATTCGAAATCTTCAGTGCCACCCGGCCTTGTAATTCAAACTCGACGCAGAGTTCGTCGAACAAAGCTTGCAAGCGAGCGGGAATGGGCTCAACCGCGTGACGCCGCACCCATTGCACACCCAAGAAACCGAAAAAGAGTTTGATACCACCCAACAACACACCCGCCAGCCAACCGGCAACTAAGAAGTTAGGGATATCGGGAAGAATTTTGACGAACCACTGCGGGTAATCTTGTGCCCAAGTGTGAACGTCGCCGCTCTGTAGTGCCGAAGCACCAGCTATAAGGTCATAGGAGATGCCGCTGAACTGTGACCAAAGGAAGGCAAAAGTGGCCACGGGTGCCAGCGCGCAAATGGCAAACGCAATTAAGGCTACGGTATAGCGCGTCTGAGGTTTGTTTTTCTTCAGACTGCGCAAAGCCAGCGCTGCCACAACACCAATCACCAGTCCCTGCCACAAGAAATGGATTAGCGTCCATGCTAAGGCTTCTAGAAACTGGGGATTGATCATGTTCATCCATCGACCTCCTTTCTCCTCTGTTCGAGTTCATCGACCAGATTACGAATGGCGCTTAATTCGTCGGAATCGACGTCTGGAACCTGCCCTAAGGCACGCATTGCCAAACGTGTTGCCGAGCCGCGAAACAAGCGATGTACGATATCTTGCAAAAACTCGTCTTGGGCCTGTAAACGACTCAAAGCCGGTTTGTAGATATGCGCTCTGCTACTGTCGTCTCGAGTAACCAAACCTTTACCGTGCATAATTTGCAACAGCTTGAGTGTGGTTGTGTAGCTGTTTTGACCGTTGGGGTTCAGTGCTTGATGCACCTCACGAACCGTACTGGCCCCCAACTCCCACAGCACATCTAAAATGGCCAGCTCGGCCGCTGTAGGTCGTGGGTTGGTTTGTTTCTGCCTTCCGCTCATGGCTTGCCTTCTAGTAGACACCTATCAACGAAGGCTATCGTATCGCAAGCCCAGGTTCAAGCCTTGCAACAAAAACACATCAAACAAAAACATCACAAGCTATACACTAAAAGCGGTTTCGCCACTTTACAGTTTAGTACTTCAGTGCATCTTAAAATAAGTCGAGAACGGGATGCGGCTGCCAGAGGTCATACTCAATTGACATCTTAGGCAGGCTATTGCGCGATGGATGAGATTCCAGTAAAATCGCCCGCCTTAAGGTCAACAGCTTAAGTGGCAGCACTAAAAAGCCGGTAATCGCCTCCCATACCGCGCTTTAACTTTATAAAGTGGGTTGTTGATGTTAATCGTCGGGGTGTAGCTCAGCCTGGTAGAGCACTGTCTTCGGGAGGCAGGAGTCGCTGGTTCGAATCCAGTCACCCCGACCACTTTCCTTTCTCTCGTCTTTTCTGTATTTCAGCGGCCTTCAAGGCACCTTCTGATTATTCGACCAAAAGCCACACCATCGAAAAATGTGCCAGATCACCTGACCATTTGACGCCATGGCTTAGATAAGAGTGTTATTTCCCGATAGCGGATTTCGTGCAGTTGTTCGTTATTTCTCGTTGATTTCAATGCGTTGCCACATCCAAATTGCCTAAACCGTTTTCAAATGAAACGCTTGATAATCAATAGGCTTTCTTTAGAAACCAAACTTAAAGCGCAAAGATACTGAAAGCACGGCTAACAAACCGGCCCCTGGAACCGGCACCCTGAGGATGCCGGCAAATTAGCATTAAGCTTGCGCAAAAAGGGATTTACGCCGCCTGAGCTTGGGCCAGTTGACTGAAAGCTTCACGACTAAAGTTACGCGGCGCACCTTCGGCCAAAACTAAGACGTCATCTTCAATCCGAATTCCACCGTACGGCTGCAGCGACTCTACCAGCGACCAATTGATGGCCGAGTTCACTTCCGGCCGTGCTTTTAGAGGCTCCAAAAGCTGCGGAATGAAATACAGCCCCGGCTCAATCGTCACCACACTATCAACCGCCAGCGATCGGGTCAGTCGCAAATAAGGATGGCCTTCTGGGCGCTCGATCTTATTACCAACCTCATCCGACAGATGACCACCCACATCGTGCACTTGAAGACCCAGGTAATGGCCTAAGCCATGGGGATAAAAGGCGTTACTCACCCGTTGATCCACCATATCGTCGGGATTCATGCGCACGATATCGGCATCGCGCAAGATACGGGAAATCACGCGGTGTGCTTTTAGATGCAGATCGACATAACTGGCACCAGCGCGCACGCCGTCGACCAAATCGAGCTGAGCCGTTTCCATGGCCGCCAATAAATCACAGAACACACCATCGGTATCGGGTGTGTAGGTTCGTGTGATATCGGCGGCATAACCTTGGAACTCGGCCCCGGCATCAATCAAGAAGCTGTGACGCTGGGCAGGCGGTGTGCGATCCAAACCGTGATAGTGGAGCACGCCACCGTGTTCGTTTTGCGCAATGATATTGCCGTAGGGCAATTGTTGCTCACTATGGCTGGTGGCCTGCAAATAGGCTAAATGAGTTTCAAACTCGCTGGCACCAGCAGCATAGGCGCTGGCCGCAGCATTATGGCCACGAGCCGCGCGAATATTGGCTTCCACCAAGCAGCGTTTTTCGTATTCTGTTTTGCGAATACGGCACAGATCTATTTCGTGGATCAGTGCGGTAGGGTTAATCGCCGCTTGGGTAAAGTGAACAGCTAAACGCGGGGCATTTCCCAAGACCGCCAAGTTGGCGGCATCCACCACATGTTCACGCCACTCATCACCTTTCCGAATCAGGGTAATGTTGAACTCATTAGCCCAAGCTTCATCCGGCGGTGCAGGCGGCAGATGCCAGTAATCCACAGGCTGGAAGTAGAACAAGTGCGGTTTTTCACCGGGCCGGTACAAAACCACGCTATTTGGCACCGCCGTGGGAACCCACCAATTAAAGTGCGGGTTCACCTTAAAGGGATATTCCAGGTCGTCCATGAATCGAAATACGGGTGCGCCCGAATGCACCATCAAGGCTTCATAGTGATAGCGCTCCAACAAAGGATCGACGGCGGCCTTCACCTGTTGGATGTGCTCAGAGAAACTCTGCATTACGTGATTTGTCATGTGGGTTCCTTAAAAATTTAGCCGGAATAAACCTAGCCGGAATAAATCGCAGTGAGTCTCGAATTGAATACAGCCATAACTGCCTTAAATGGATCTACCTCACCGTTTTTGGTCGTAATCCTGCCGACACAACCCCTCTATTATGGTGTGTTCTACTCGCTTTTGCGAAGCCATCATTCGGTGACCTGTCGATCTTTCTCGACGTATGCGCCAAACTACTGAAACCCATAGACAAATTACTTATTTAAGACCTGCATTTTCAAGCCAGAACGTACACTAAAGCCAGCACATGTATAAAGTAATGAGATAAATTTACCCACGCAGGCACCTATGGGCAATAAATAGCACTACAATAAAAGGTTGCCACTATTTGCCTGCGGCCCAGTGATTTCAGGGCACGGCATCAAAAAACTATGGCCCACACGGCCATAATGAAGACGAAATATAAAGCCAATGAACATCGAGCTATATAACACGCTGACACGCAAAAAAGAGGTTTTCCAACCCATTAATCCCGAGCGGGTAACGATGTATGCCTGTGGTCCGACGGTGTACAACTACGCCCATATCGGCAATGCCCGTCCGGCTGTCATTTTTGATTTGCTACGCCAAGTGTTGAAGGCGGTTTACCCAAATGTGGTTTACGCTCGCAACATTACCGATGTGGACGACCGCATCAATACCCGCGCAGCCGATACAAAAGTGGCCATTTCGGTGATCAGCGAGTGTTATACCCAGGCTTATCGTGAAGACATGGAAGCCATCGGTGTTCAACCGCCCGATGTAGAACCCTTCGCCACCGAACATATCGGCCAAATTATCGGACTTATCGAACGCTTGATCGAGCGTGGCCATGCTTATGAAGCTGAAGGTCATGTTTTATTTGACGTTTCTTCATACGAAGATTACGGCCAATTATCACACCGCGATCGCCGCGAGATGATCGCTGGCGCGCGTGTGGAGATTGCGCCTTATAAACGAAATGCCGAAGATTTTGTGTTGTG
>JAKSCJ010000138.1 GCA_022360675.1 Lysobacterales bacterium | reverse complement strand
TTTGAATAAGAAAGCCTGCCATTTCAAATAATTATATTAACTCTAGATAAATTTCATCTTTTCTTTCTATGGAGCTGCTTTTAATTATCTTATTTCACTATTTCTTGATATGTCCCTTTTAATGCTAGCATCGCTTTGGCATTGATAGATGCAATGCCATGTATTGCGCGATTCAGCGCAGCTAACAACCTCTAAGGGAAGAGTCTTTTGATGAAAAAAATAGTTCTGGCTTCAGCTTTAGCACTATTGACGTGCCAAGCCTCGGCGGAAACTCGTTTCTCTATCCGCGTGCCTACGGGAAATGGCAATAGTGACTCCATCGTCAATCGCGAAAACACTGGTATCGCAGGTGATGCCGCTTTTGCTAAATTTACTCAACTCGAACAAGATGTCGCTCGGGAACTGCGAGCTGAACTACTAAGTGTTAACGATATTGAACGGGTCGATTTCGTTCATGTGGATGCATCAGACTTTACAGCCACTGTTACCGGCTTAAATAATGGTCGCGCTACTTTAACGGTGGAAGGCATCGATATCAGCACCGAACTAAAAGCTGATGGCCCGGTGCCAATTATTTGTGGCTCAGTGGATGTTAGTGTCGATATTCGTGATATCAAAGTAGTAGGCGAATACAGCTTTGGTTCCAGCGTAGATGGCAGTTTGTCGAACCTGACGGTGAATTACCCCGAGCCCGATGTAGATGCCGACTGTTCCGGTGTGGCCAGTATCATCGGCAATATTTTATCCATCTTTGTTTCTGAAGAAGATATCGTACGTGATGTGATTGCCGATGAAGTGGCCGACATTCAAGCATTGGCCATCGGTCAAAGTCTGCCCGGCTTAATGGATCTGTTCATGGTGCCTGCGATTAGTAATGCGGTTACCGAAGTGGAAAACCGCTCGGGTTTCGATATCGGCGGCTTTTTGGGTAACTTCTTAGATAACGTGATTGCCGGTTTGAATTTACGCATTCAAATGTTGCGCAATAACCGTGGCCCCAACCGTAACGATATTATTGTGAGTGGCTTCCAAAGTGCACCGAATGTCACCATCGATCTCGCGGGCAGCGCCACCGCCATTAGCGGGCGCGGCATTATGACTTTTAACGCGCCGGGTGCAGGCGAGTATCGAGTCTATGTTGATGGCCAGTTGATCGGCACTTAT
>JAKSCJ010000140.1 GCA_022360675.1 Lysobacterales bacterium | reverse complement strand
TGCGGTTGCGGTTGCGGTTGCGGTTGCGGTTGCGGTTGCGGTTGCGGTTGCGGTTGCGGTTGCGGTTGCGGTTGCGGTGCTAAGGTTTCCCGTGCGGGCGCAGGTTCAGCATCGCCTGTACTGTCTGAACTTTGTTCATCTTTTTTTACTGCGGCGTTTGAAGCTTGCGCCGCAGATCCTGACTCGCGAGCGCTTGTTTTCTGACCAATTCCTTGCGCAATAGCTCGCGCCTGCTCAAAAGCAGACATACCGCCCGCTTGCCCACCACTTTGCGGGCCGGGACTAGGCGCTGGCGATCGGGCACCGGAGTCAGGGCGAGCCGTCGATGCTGCTCCCGAAGACATGGGCTGCTGCGGCGTAGAATCCAACTGGCCCGCTTGCCTACCCGTATGAGCAGTAGTCGGCGCTGTACCGGTCGGTGCCTGCGTATCGGGAACAAAGGCTGCCAAACGCAGCAGTGTCATTTCCAAAGCCATGCGTGCATCAGGTGCCAAATCTAAATCGCGTAAACCATGCAATAAGATTTGGTAATAGAGTTGCACCACCTCAGGATGGAATTGTTGGAACATGTGCTGCGCCGCGGCATCTTCCAGGCCAGCCGGGTCTTCGTGCTGCGGCAGTTGCTGCAGCACGGCCATGCGGTGAACCGCACGCGCCAGATCCTGTAATACCCGCTCGGGCGGCAGGCCCATATCCCACAGCTCGGCGGCAACCGCCATCATCGCTGCGGTATCTTGTTGCTGTAAAGCTTCTAAGATGCGTAATAAATGACGTTGCTCCACAGTGCCCAGCATACGCTGGGTGTCATCATGGTTCAGCGCACCACCACCATAGGCTAATGCTTGGTCCAATAAGCTCAAGCTGTCGCGCATACTGCCATCGGCGGCGCGCGCAATCAGCGCCAACCCGCCCTCATCCCAAGCGATGCTTTCAGATTCCAGCATGTTTTGCAGGTAATCGCCGATCTCTTGTGGACGTAGACGGCGCAGATTAAAGCGCAAACAGCGAGACAAAATCGTGACGGGTATCTTGTGCGGATCCGTGGTGGCCAGCACAAATTTCACATGCGGCGGCGGTTCTTCCAGCGTTTTCAGCAAGGCATTAAAGCTGCTCAGCGAGAGCATGTGCACCTCATCGATGAGATACACCTTATAACGCCCCCGGCTGGGTGCATACTGCACGTTATCGAGAATTTCGCGGGTGTCGTCTACCTTGGTGCGTGAGGCCGCGTCGATCTCTAACAAATCAACAAAACGTCCTTGATCGATATCGACACAGGTTCCGCATTCTCCGCAAGGCTCTGCGCTAACACCGGTTTCACAATTCAATGATTTCGCCAAAATACGCGCAATGGTCGTTTTACCCACACCGCGTGTACCGGTAAACAAAAAGGCGTGGTGCAAACGATCTTGCTCCAAACCATTCACCAGAGCCTGAACCACATGCTCTTGACCCACCAAATCTGCAAAACGGCGTGGTCGCCAACGTCGGGCCAGTACGGTATAGGTCATTGAATAATCTCTTTTAAATCGTGAAATAAGCGATCTCTGCACAGAGCTTGAAGCCATGCGCCAGACAGCCCTCTATTATGACGCATGTTACCGTTTAATTCAGTGCTAAGGCAGCTTTATCTTGTTGCGTTGCGTTAGCCAGCGAAAATAGCACATTGGAGAAAGCGCCAAGCCCGCTATCAACTCATCTTGCACACGCAATAAGCAGCTGAAAAACATAGCTTTTCGAGAGTATTAACTGACTTTTAAGAGATAGAAGTAGAACGCAAAAGCTGTGGCGCTAATCCGTTGAACTTTACGAAAGAAAAAACAATGAGGAGAAGAATTCATTGGTAGTGGTGGGAATGTATGAATGCCACCCAAAATTGGGCGGCAACCCTCGCCAGCCGATCTCCGGCGCCCGTCTCAACCGCTTCAGCTGCTCCCTTCCGGGCCTGACTGGGTTCACGGAAGATCCGCCGCGGAGGAACCGACGAGGGTCACCAATGAAGCGCGCTATTCTGCTACACATTCGTGAATCTGGCAAGTCTTTTTTACGTTTCTGGGTAATTTATTCCATTTTTCACTTCACCACCCCACCCTTTTTCGCTTTCACCTTCAATACGATATGGCGCCGTACAGATGTTTAAGTTGATCAGGTT
>JAKSCJ010000047.1 GCA_022360675.1 Lysobacterales bacterium | reverse complement strand
TCAAAACCTTGTCCATCGCTGCGCAGTAGCTGCAAAACACTATAAGCCCCTGCACCGCCCAAAACGGGGATGGAAATCAGAAACGAAAAGCGTGCAGCGGCTTCGCGATTTAATCCTAACCATAGCCCTGCAGTCATCGTAATACCCGCCCGCGACGTACCCGGTATTAGTGCCAACACCTGTAACAAACCAATCCATAACGCATCGCGTAGTTTGATATCGTCCCATTGACGCTGCTTTCGCCCGAAGTGATCGGCCTGCCACAACAACACGGCAAACAGCAAAGTGCTCAGTGCTATTACTTGCGGGTTACGTAAATGCTCGCCGATCCAGGCCGAGCCTAAATAACCCACCGTAAGCGCAGGAATGCTGGCCAACACCATAAAGCGTGCCAGCAAACGTTGGCGGTCACGCTCACCTAGATCCACCTCTTGCTGCGCTGGGTTTAGCGGCCGATGGGCGCTGACCATTAGCCAAAGATCTTGCCGAAAATACAACAGCACGGCCGCCAAGGTTCCTAAATGCACAGCGGTGTCAAAAGCCAAACCTTGATCAGGCCAACCCAAGACATCGCTGGCCAAAATTAAATGGGCCGAGCTGGAAATGGGCAGAAACTCCGTGAGTCCCTGCACCAGCGCAAGTATCAGTAATTGCCAGAGCGTCAAAGAGGCGGCTCCTACTTATTTAGAGTCTTTTAAGTATATTTTAAGAATGGGCTCACGCGGCTAAATGGGCGGGGAATAAGGTGTAGGTTCCCACCAGTTCAGCTTGTGCCAATATATGGCCCTCGATGGCGGCCAGTAGATTTTGGCCCGAAAAGCCGGCGGGCAACTCAAGTTGCTCAACATCTAATGCAAAAACCCGAAAATGATAATGGTGAATACGTTCATCATTCCACGGTGGGCAAGGGCCGTCATAACCAAAATACTGGCCCGCTAATTCCGAACCCGCCATAAAGTGGGTGTAATCGTTGGCCCCTTGAATACTGCCCTCAGGACCTTCGGGGGTTTGCTTACCACCCAAACTTACGCCCTGACTGCAAGCGCCGCGTTGAATCTCCCGCACCGAGGCCGGAATATTCGCCATGCTCCAGTGGAAGAAATGAACCCGTGGCATATCCTTAGCCAGCACATGGCCTTCTTGATTCACATGAGTCGCCACCGAAGGCACATCGGGATCCACACAAATCAGCGCAAACGATCGTGTTCCTTCTGGCGCCTGATCCCAAACCAAGTGCGGATTTAGGTTATCGCTTAAGGCCATCTGGCCCGCGCCGTCGCTGCGGCCAAAGGCAAATTGTGGGTCGATGGCTTGCTGATCTTGGAGATCGTTAGAACGGAGTTGCATGCGCTTCCTTCACATTGTCGATATCAATGGGCACCACATCATACAGCGCCATCAAGATGGCACTGTATGCTTTAAAAATAAGTAAAAGCCCTTTAAGCAAAACAGAATTTGGCTA
>JAKSCJ010000142.1 GCA_022360675.1 Lysobacterales bacterium | reverse complement strand
TCCATGCTATTTGAGCATAAAGTACATTGCGACATTTTTGACTGAAGGCATTATTATGCCGGTCGATTCCCAAAAATTCACAGGATCATCACCAATGAATGCCCTTGCCAGCCACGCCGAACAACTTGTTCAGCAGTTCAATGAATACCTTGAACAAACGCTAAACGATACGCAAACGCCCGCAACTCTGCTTGAAGCGATGCGTTACAGCGCTCTGGCAGATGGGAAAAGAGTTCGCCCTTTACTAGCCTATGCAGCAGGCAATCTTTTCGATACGCCACCACAGGCCATACATCATGCCGCCGCCGCCGTGGAACTTATTCACTGTTATTCGTTAATCCATGATGATTTACCGGCCATGGATGACGACGATTTAAGGCGTGGTCGACCTACCTTACATATTGCCTATGACGAAGCGATGGCAATTTTGGCCGGCGATGCACTGCAAAGCAGTGCGTTCGAACTGCTTTCAGACGAATCGAACTGGCCAAGTGCTCAACATGGCTTACGCGCCACCCACTTGTTGGCCAAGGCCGCAGGATCTGTGGGCATGGTCGGCGGACAAGTTCTCGACATTCAAGCCGAAGGCAAAAAGCCGAGTTGTGATGAGATCGAGCGCATGTTCCTCCTCAAAACCGGTGCACTAATACGCGTTAGCGCGGAGCTAGGGCTTTGCTGCTGTTCTGCAGCCAACGACAGCGACCGAGAGGCCATTACGGCATTCGGAAATGCTATTGGCCAGGCATTTCAAATACAAGACGATATTCTTGACGTTGTGGCCAGTAGCGAAGACCTTGGAAAACCACAGGGCTCTGACGAAGCTAGAGATAAGCCCAACTATGCGCTAACTTTTGGGATGGAGTTTGCGCAGCAGCGTGCAAAAGGCCTATTCGAAGAAGCCATGTCCCACCTTGAGCCTTATGGAAACAAGGCAGATGCGCTACGTTGGATCGCCAATTACATTATTAACCGCAAAAAATAAGCTTTTAATACAAGTAAGCTTATTCTTCTAGCTCGTATTGCAACAATGGTAGTACTGGATACTTATTCAGTACTGCCCGTCCGCCTAAGCCATTGAGCTCCATTAAAAAGCTAGTACATGCCACCTCAACCCCGCACTGCTCGAGCAAGCCTGCAGCTGCGTTAGCGGTACCGCCAGTTGCTAATACATCATCGACCAACGCTACTTTCATCGGCTGTTGAATATCACCCAAGTGGATTTCTAATCGGTCTGTGCCATATTCCAATGCATATTCAATGCTAGCCGTCGTGCGTGGTAGCTTCCCCGCTTTACGCACCAAGAAAAACGGCAGTTGCATGTGCTGGGCCATGGCTGAGGCAAAGATAAAACCTCTCGCTTCGATACCAACAAGCGCTTGCACATCATGTGCACTGGTAGCGTCGGCCATATGCGTAATGGCCGCCATGAACGCTTCTGGAGCAGCTAAGAGCGGGGTGATATCGCGAAAGCGAATGCCTGGCTTGGGGAAATTTTCAACGGCGTGAATATACGATTTAAGTGCTGCTGTATTCATCATTATTTGCAGTTTCGGACAGGTGGGGCCCTAAGCTACCACAGCGTCCAGCGTACCGCCTACCTGGCGTATATTTCGTGAAGCACTAGTTTAATTCGGCCAGCTTGTAGTCGGTCAGCTTTTTGGGAATTGCCGCCAACCGCCAGGGCAGCAACAACTGAACATAAAAAAACCCCCAGCTACGCGGAGGTAGACTGGGGGTTTTTTAATAGGAGCCTGGCAGTGACCTACTCTCGCATGGGTATTCCCACACTACCATTGGCGCAGATGCGTTTCACTGCCGAGTTCGGAAAGGGATCGGGTGGTTC
>JAKSCJ010000350.1 GCA_022360675.1 Lysobacterales bacterium | reverse complement strand
ATCATGGCCTTGTTCTTTATTGGCTGTTTTGCCGTGCCATTTTGGGTGTTGCTGGCTTTTATTGTGACGAGCAATTTTGCTTGGTTAGCCGTGGCCGGTGGTTTGATCTACTTCCTCAACTACGATTGGCTACACTTTGCTTATCATTGTGATGAAGACTCGTGGATTGGTCGTTTACCCGGAATGGCTAAGCTGCGTTGGTTGCATCAAGTGCATCATAATCAAGCATTAATGGCGCACTATAACTTTAATATCACTTATCCCATTTGGGATCTTGTTTTTGGCACCTTATACCGCGAAAAACAAGACGAAGCTAAAGCCATTAATAACGATGTGGAAGGCGTTGAGTCGCATTAATGATGCAACCTTAAGCCTATAACCCATCAAGCCATAATGCTTAAAGCCGTGCGAAGTAGTCATCTTATTGGTTTGCTTTACTAGGCTGGGCTGGATTAACGAAAAAAAGATAGTGCATCGAAAGGCGCACTATCTTTTTTTATGCCTAACTTATGCTTTGTTCAAGCCGCTTAGTTCACTGCTGTTTAGGCTTCAAAGCCATCACTGAAAATTCGATCGTTAGTAAACTCATAAGCGCCAATATCGGCGGTTCGCACGCGCATTTCACCGCGTTGATCGATGGGGCTGCTGGCCGCACCGTGACCTTGATCGATGGCGGGGCTAGAGGCCGATAGGGCCATGGAAGGCGTGAAACCACCGTTTTCAGCGGCGGCGCTGAGCTCGGGCTCGGCCCACAACACGGTGTTGGTGGCCGCGGTTTCAGCCATACCATTGGGACGAAATTGCGGAAACTGCAAGTTGCCGCCACCATCTTGTACGGGGTTGAGAATATTCCATGGATTAAACGCATTGCCCCCTGTGTTATGCGCCAAGATGGTGTTACTCATGGTGACTTGATTGGCTGCCGGCACCTGAATGCCGCCGGCAAAAGCGACCGGCCCTGGTGCCTGATTAAACGCAATGGTGTTATGAATTAAATGAACTTGAGCGCTGCCATCGATGGCCATGGCACCTGCTAAAGCAGCGCGCGCCGTATTGTTGTAGAAGCTACTGTTAATGACTTGCCCCAGGCTACTGGGGCCTAAAAACAAAGCGCCAACACCATTGGCTTCGTTGGCGATAAAGCTCGAGCGCCGAATTTCAAATGGGCCACCTTGAATATAGGCGGCACCGGCAAATCCAAAACCTCCCGGGTTTCGATTGCCGTCAAAAAGTGTATCGGTAAAGCCGGTGAAGCTCTGGGTATCGTACATTACGCTGAAGAAACCCGCGCCAAAGGCATTAGCTTGATTATTGATCAACTGGCTACGGCAAATTTGAACTTGGCGCTCGCCACCGTCTACACCAATGGCACCGCCGTTGCCTCCATTACCAGGATTACCTTGAGTGCCTGTGGCACGATTATTGGTGAATTCGGAGTCGGTGATGATGATTTGCCGGCTGCCCAAAGAGTAAATCGCGCCGCCATTACTGCCCTGGTTATCTTCGAATTGGCTATGGCTGATGAGAATCTGATCCAAACCTGTGCCATAAAGCGCACCGCCGCCATCGTCTTGAGCTGTGGTAATGGCTCGATGATGGCGAAACTGAGTATTCACTAAGGCCACACTAACTGCCTGCCACGGCCCACCAACCGGCTTGTAGACCGCCGCACCGCTGCCACTGGGGCTGGCACCATTTTCTAAGGTGATGTTTTGTAACTGAAAGCGGTAGTTAATATTGTTATTGTTTTCGAGTAAAAACAGGCGTTGCTGGCTTTGCCCATCTAGCGTTACTACACCGCCGCCATCGATGGTCACTTCGCGATTTACGATCAGCGTATTGGTAATGGCTATGGTAGTTGGGCTTGGCCCTTGGTCCAGCACAATTGTGCCGCCCTGATCGATGGCTTGCTGTAATTGCGCGGTGCTGATAGACCCGGGAGTACCGTTTCCTAAGCGGGTGGCACCGTTTGTGGATACTGCTGGAATAGCATCGCAGCTAGGCTGGCTTTGGGCTTGAAGCTGAGCGCTGAAAACCAAAGCGCTACTCAATAGCAGTGAGGCAAAACGGCACGGGCGATATCTGACAGACATGAGGTTGGGCTCATCGATTAACGCTGAAGACCGTCATGCTAGCAGTTGCTGTATTAGTCAGTGCAAGTGAATAGAAGTAATGCCTCTTAGCTCAATAACTTAGATTGACCAGCAGCGTGAAACCAACGCTGGTATTGAGCCAAGTCGATAGGGAACCAGGGTCGGGATGGAAGCAGGGCCGACATTGAGCCGGCCCGGTGAACAATCAAGCATTTTGGGGTGAGAAGAATGGAGGCAAGTATTCCATTACTCAGACAGTTCACGCATCCAGCTATCGATCACCGCTTTTTCGTACCACAGGCCATCGCGGCGCTGTTGTCGAGCTCGTGGTGATAGTCGCAGGAACTGGGTGGTACTGATATCGGCGCTGCCTTCGCGGGCTAAAGCACCGTTATCGTCAAAAACTTGGTAGTCGAAATTTAATCGTGGAGGCCAGGGGCTTTCGACGATGCGCTGTTCGCCAGCGCTACCGAAACCACCCATGGAAGCACCGCCAGCACTGGCGCGTAGCGGTAAGGGCACAATACGACCAGCCAAATCGATATCGTTAAAAACCATGGTCATGCTGTAGCCTTCAGGCAGCCACAAGTCGGCACGTTCGCGAATAAAGCGCTCAATTTCCGACATGAGTCGATTACGACCATCGTTGCGACCACCGTTGGCGGCGCGGAAATCGGTGAATTTCTCGGGTTGGATAAAGCTGACTTCAACGGCGCGCTCCATCTCTGCCGATAATTGAGCGCTGGCAGACAATAATAAAACGGAACAATAAGCTACCCAGCGTTTCATGCGACCTCCAGTACCAACATGGATGAAACGTGCCCTAGTGATCGTTTCATCGCTTTTCCGATTCAAAGTGGTCAGTGCCCATGTGGGCGCTGACCGGTGTTGAGTACATATTAGGTAATGCGAGTTGCCTGCTCATCCGCCTGGAGGCTGAAAAATAATGCTGCTCAACAGTGCGCTAGCTAGCTCGCCATACCCGATGAAGATCGGTTTCTGACAAGTGGAGAAGGTTGGTGTCAGACCCTTTTTGCGTCAGCAACGGTGGCGCTGACATTCCAGTACTCTGGGGCGCTAATGAGCTTCAGCCACTGATTGCTCACTAACCATTGTACAAATTGGCACTCGTACGATGCGCCTAGGGGTTGATAAGCGTTCGACTCAGCAAAGGCTTGGGCTTGTTCCTTACCGTTAAAGCTTTGCAAAACTTCAACATAGGCCTGGGGGTAGTCCCACTCTCCGGTGGGGCCACCGCGCTCTCCGACACTGAGAATTTGTCCTGATTGCACATTCACGTCGCAAACTCCTATATTGTTTTTCAAATAAACGAGCAGATTCCATTGCTCTTGCCTATAAGACCAGCTTAAGCACTGCTTTACTGCAGCGCTTTTTTATCTGGTTCAGCCATGATTCAGCTTGAGAAAATGTTCACTAATAAAGCGGCGATAATGCTGCGGAAAACGGCGGAGCGGTGATTGCGACCTTGATCTTATCGCGATGTGCTCTCATTCCTTGAGAACGAGAGCTTGGAAAAAGCAATCCCGTTGCGCTAGCAGCAACATCCGATTACCCGCATACTGGCGATGTCGATGTGGTGAGCAACGTGAGCGCTGATGAAGCCTCACATTCATAAAAACTAAAGCAATAGGTGGAACGAACCCTATGAGTCAACACTCTCAGTTTCGTTTGCTACAAGAACGACGATTCGCGCCTTTTTTCGCCACGATGGCCTTAGGCGCACTCAACGACAATATTTATAAAAATGCACTGGCCGCCATGATTGTGTTTCAGTCGGCAAAGTGGAGTGGCCTCGACAGCAGCCTGCTGGTGCCGTTGAGTGGCTTGGTGTTTATTTTTCCCTTCTTTTTATTTTCGGCCTTATTCGGGCAGTTTGCCGATAAGTACGAGAAATCGATTCAAATCAAGCGTGTCAAATTACTCGAGGTGGGCATTATGTTGCTGGCCACCTTGGGTTTGTGGCTGCAGAATTTACCGCTGCTGTTTTTTGTGTTGTTTTTATTGGGCTTACAGTCGACGATTTTCGGGCCCATTAAATACGGTATTTTGCCCCAAGTCTTAAAACCCCACGAGTTGGTGGGAGGTAATGCGCTGGTCGAAATGGTGACTTTTATCGCCATTTTGGTGGGCACTATTTCTGGGCCCTTATTGATTGGTGTTGAGGCCGACTGGCCGATTTGGGTGAGTTTGGCTTGTATTGTTGTGGCTCTAATTGGTTGGGGTTTTAGTTTAGCGATTCCAAAAGCCAATGCCGTTGAGCCCAGCTTGAAGCTCAACTGGAATGTGTTGACCGAGACTTGGCGAAATATCTCATTTATCAATCAGAACCGGACGGTGCTCAACAGCGTTTTGGGGATTTCATGGTTTTGGTTTTACGGCGCGATTTTTCTATTGCAGATCTTCGACTATGCGCAAGATCATTTAGGTGGCGGTGAGCAGCTAGTGTCGGCCTTGCTGGCCTTGTTTATCATCGGTATTAGCACTGGTTCAATTTTGTGTGAAAAACTATCGGGCGGTCGGGTTGAAATTGGCTTGGTGCCCTTTGGCGCCTTTGGTTTAAGTGTTTTTGGTTTTGATTTGTACTTCGCCACGCCCGATCAAGTTGTCGACGGTTTAACCGTTATGGCATTTTTCAGCCATGCTGAATACTGGCGTATTAGTGCCGATTTACTATTGGTGGGTATTTTTGGTGGTTTTTACACCGTGCCCTTGTATGCTTTAGTCCAGCAACGTTCTGATCCCGCGCGTCGGTCTCGGGTGATTGCCGGCAACAATATCTTAAATGCGCTGTTCATGGTGGTGTCGTCTTTGTTCACCATGTTGATTTTGGGCGTGTTTGGTTTGAGTATCCCCGAGCTATTTCTGATTACCGCCGTGCTCAATGCACTGGTGGCTACCTATATCTTTACGTTGGTGCCTGAGTTTTTAATGCGCTTTATGACGTGGATCTTAATTCACGCTATGTATCGAGTACGCACCCACGGCTTAGAACATATTCCTCAGGAAGGGGCTGTGGTGATTGCCCCCAATCACGTGAGTTTTGTAGACGCTTTGATTGTCGGTGGCTTAGTACACCGGCCCGCACGTTTTGTGATGTATCACAAAATCTTCAATATTCCCTTGTTGAATCTGATTTTTAAGACCAGCAAGGCGATTCCTATCGCGGGTGCCAAGGAAAACCCCGAGTTATTAAAACAAGCTTATGAGCGAGTTGAAGAGAGCCTGAACGACGGCGAGATTATCGGTATTTTCCCTGAAGGCGGCTTAAGCCCCGATGGCGAGCTTAAGCCCTTTAAGAAGGGCATAGAAAAGATTTTGCAGAACAACCCGGTGCCAGTGGTACCCATGGCCTTATGTAATTTGTGGGGCAGTATTTTTTCGCGCAGGGATCCATTACATAAGCGCTATCCCAAACGCCTTTGGCGTCGAGTTCATCTCTTGGTCGGCGAGCCAATTCCAGCTCATGAGGCAAGTGCAGAGCGCATTCAAGCCGAAGTCGATGCTTTGCAGAAGCGCTGGTTGGCGCAACAAGGGCAACCGTGAAGTCCGAGGTAAAGGTTGGCTTGAAGGCTAGGTGTGAAATGAGACGGTGAATTGCGGCAGCCCCGTTATGAACGGGGCACTGCTGTGAACGCTTAAATTAAAGTACGGCCTCGACGGTGATCTGTGCTTTCATCACGGGGTGGTACAAGCAAATATATTCGCTTAAACCCACTTCGGTAAATTGCACTTCAGCGCTATCGCCTTTATTGAGATTCCCTGTATCCCACAGTACTTGCTGGGCTTCGTCTTGGGCGGTGGCTGTGTGCGGAATAAAATCTTTATTGATCCACTGAACGGTGTCGCCCACCTGAATCGTTAACTCGGCAGGAATATATTCACCGCCTTGAATAATGATTTGATGGGTGTTGGGTTCAGCGCCGGCAAATACAGCAAAGCTTGCCGAGGCAGATAAAAGAATGGCGCTCATCAGAGCGCCATTCAAAAACTTACGACTGCAGATCAATTTAGCAGCTCAGTTTTTTCACCATGTTTTCGGCATGGCCTTCGTGCAGTTTGAAAGTAACCAGAGCATTGCTCAGCAGTTCTTTCAGAGGTGCTACGGTTACATTAGGAATGAACTCGTTAGCAACGGTTTTGTTAACCACTTGGTGGTAGCCCAGCTCGTTTTGAGCGTAAGCGCAGTCGAATTTCTTACCGCTTAAGCCCATCAGTTCAGCGCGCTTGTCGGCAGCGCCTTTAACTAATGCTTTGCTTAAGTCGTTGTCTTGAGGGGTGACTTTCAGCTTGGTGATCAGGGCAACAGCTTCGTCGTTAACAGCAGCGTGGTCACGCAGCATGGTTTGTGCGAATTCACGTACGGTAGCATCTTCAGAGATAGCCAGTGCCAGGTGAGCGTAGCGAATGTCCAAGTTGCCAGCGGTGTACGCGGTGTGAGCGATTTCCAGATCGTTCATGGGACC
This sequence comes from Lysobacterales bacterium, assembly GCA_022360675.1. GTDB lineage: Bacteria > Pseudomonadota > Gammaproteobacteria > Xanthomonadales > Wenzhouxiangellaceae > JAKSCJ01. The sequence continues at coordinate 5,475 of JAKSCJ010000350.1, read as the reverse complement.
GGCAACAGCGGCGGTGGTGCTGATCGCAGCGGCAAAAGCCAGTGCAGAAACAGTGAATTTTTTCATGGTTTCAGTCTCTTCGTAATTGAGCGATTAATGAAGCTAAGCCTTGTGTCCAAGTCGTGCAGCTTGGCGGCCTTGCCGCACTGCATTCACTGGTTTAAGTTAAACCTGCTTCGGTTTAAGTTCGTATGATTGCTTGCTGCCACTCTTAAACGACCTCGTTTTATAACAAGTGTCGGTAACAGCTAATCGTTAATTTTTATGAAACAACGGGCCTTTTACTCTTCAACATTAAAGCGCCCGTTTTTAGTTTTTACACAAAGCATAAAGTGCGCGAATAATTTGCTGCATCCTTATCCTTTGTAGCGCTTAACTTTTGCACTAAGCGTTGTGTGCTGTCAGGGTTGCGGTGACCGCCACCCTGAGCAGCGATGTCACTATTGGCAAGCTGTCCGGAGCCAAGCCAAATGCTGTTTAATCCCTTTGCTGCAGTTTATCGACAGTGTGTGGCTGTGGAATTTACGATCACCACTGCACTGTGGGTTAAAGCTACATATAGATGCCTTTCAATATGAGCGTGCTTGGTATACATGATGTCTTCATCAAGATATCAAGCCAACACTCATGATTGAGTGAACACCGGGCCACAACGTGAGTGACAAGCAGGCGATTACCGTGGAGTCCCTCATGGTAAAGCTTGCTTAGGTATGCGAGGCACCGCAGGCGGCGGTACCCCAGTCCCCATCAACACTCACAGTCCATTGCGTATTGCCCCCTATACGCATTGACGTGGACGCGTCCAATTTATTCAGCACGAGACTCAAGATCAAGTCAGGGCCGACTAATAAGGATATAGTGCAAATCCTTTGGGACGCTCTGCATACTAAAGCAGAAGTTCTGTATCAGCTTTGTATATGCGATAGACAAATACGATACAAATAGCCCTAAACGTTCAAATTTTTAGTGCAATCTAATCAAGGGTTTACTGTGACTGGCTGAGGTGCCGAGAGAAATACTGCATAAAGAAGGGTTGCGTACCGAGGTGGTGACACCACCCCGGTACACGGCGATCGATCGGTGATCGCTAAAGCTGAGCCCGATGTTTGGACTCGGTGCTCAGGCGCTGTGATTAAGCCCAATCGTCAGATTTTCCATGAATGAGCTTGATCACGGCTTTTGTTCAAATGCCTTAAGGCGTTCAAACAGCCTAAGCACAAACCAAAGGTATTGGCTTATAGGTCGGCAACGGCTTTGTGCTGGATTTTCTTCCAGCTGTCAGAAGCTTTGCTAATGGTGCCTTTGGTGTCTTTTTGGTAAGCCTTGTAGATTTCTTCGTTTAAGAAGACGTACAGCTTGCCGTTTACCACGTCGGCGTAACGGGGGTTACCATCGAATTTCTTACCAACAGAAACACCGTAGGTGCAGTAGCCGCCGTTTTGCGGAGCGTACTTACCGGGGTTTTTCTTGAAAGCTTCAGCGTTGTCTTTAGAAGCAAAGTAATACGCTACGCCGTCGTGGGTTTCAGTGAACGTAGCGCTGCCTTCGATGCGGTTGCCCAAGTTAATGAAAGCCACCGGATCCACGCCATGCAGGCCCAGAGGTGCACCCGCGGCGGTGTGGCCAGCTGAGGTGTTCCACTCATCGGCGGCAAACGCCGGAGCACAAGTAACCAAACCGATCAGTGCCAGGGCGGCGATGCTTTTTGCATTCAACATTGAGACGTTCCTTTTCTAAAAATGACAATGGACATTCATGCTTAGCAAGCTAGGTTTGCCACCATTCCGAGCCGCTCAAAACCCATTGGACGATGCACAAAGCTAGCGATAGGCAATGACCAATCAGTACTCGCTTAATTAAGACTAAATGAGTTCTGTTTTTGCATTGCGTACGGAGAATTTACGGATTGTCGTACTCTGGATCAATATTGAAACGTTTTCTTGAGCTTTTAGGCAAACTACTTGGGACGATCGGCAATCATGTTTGCGATTGAACAAGTAAATGGTGGTTTTTGTTTCCATTGATGTGACATATAAAACACGTCGCTATGTGCGCTAATGCGAGGTTCTTTTTCATATTGCCGCTTGGAACGCACGCTAAAACGGTTCGTCGATATTATTTAGCTTTGCAATGAGTAAACTAAATTCTCATGCAGATGTTGGGAGTGGTGAAGGTGATCGGGGTGCTAAAAAAACAAGTAAAGCTATGCTTGAGTGTGTGCTTATGTTTGATAAGCAGCACCGGCTGGGCCTGGCAACAAGAGCAGCTGGAAGGAATGAATTGGCGCGAAGTGGGGCCGTATCGTGGTGGTCGCTCGGCGGCGGTGGCGGGTATCCCGCAAGATCGCAACACTTATTACTTTGGTAGCACCGGTGGTGGGGTTTGGAAAACCCAAGATGCCGGTGAGCATTGGCAGAATATTTCCGATGGCTTTTTTGGTGGTTCCATCGGTGCGGTGGCGGTGTCGGCCTGGGATCCTAATGTGATTTATGTGGGCACTGGCGAAAAAACCGTGCGCGGTAATGTTTCGCACGGAAAAGGTTTGTGGAAATCCACTGATGCTGGTCGTAGCTGGCAGCACATAGGTTTAGACGACAGCCGACACATTCCACGTATTCGTATTCATCCCCGTAACCCCGATCTTGTTTATGTGGCGGCCATGGGGCATCTGTACGGAGCCAACGAGCAGCGCGGTGTTTTTCGCAGTAAAGATGGCGGTGCCAGTTGGGAAAAAGTGCTGTATGTAAACGATGAAGTGGGCGCGGTGGATTTGGTGATGGACCCCACGAATCCGCGAGTTTTATATGCTTCAACTTGGCGTATTATTCGTCGCCCCTATAGCTTGGAATCGGGCGGTGAAGGTTCGGGTTTATGGAAAAGCACCGATGGCGGTGATACCTGGGAATCCATCAACGAGGCCGAAGGGCTGCCCGATGCGCCTTGGGGTATTTCGGGTATCACCGTATCGCCCAGCAATCCCGATAACCTCTATGCCATCATTGAAGCCAAGGCGGGTGGTGTTTTTCGCTCTCGCGATGGTGGCAAAACCTGGCGGCGCACAAATCAAACTCGCAAACTGCGCCAGCGTGCTTGGTATTACTCGCGTATCGTAGCCGATCCTAGCGACGAAGACGCGGTGTATGTATTGAATGTGCGCTTCCACCGTTCTAGCGATGGTGGTAGAACCTTCGAGCGCATCTCTACACCCCACGGCGATAATCACGATTTGTGGATTGATCCGAACGACCCGCTGCGCATGATTCAGTCTAACGATGGCGGCGCGAATGTATCGTTTGATGGCGGTCAGCGTTGGAGCCTTCAATCGAATCAGCCCACGGCTCAGATGTATCGGGTGTCGGTGGATAACGACTTTCCTTATCGCCTATTGGGCGGCCAGCAAGACAACAGTGCTATTCGCATTCGCTCGCGTTCGGCCCGCGGCCGAGCGATTGGCCTGCGTGACTGGGATCCCACCGCTGGCGGTGAAAGTGGCCATATCGTCGCCAAGCCCGACGAGCCCGATGTGGTGTATGGCGGGTCTTATGGCGGTTATTTAATTCGCTTAGACCATCGTACGGGCGATGTCCGTGCAGTGAATGTTTGGCCTAATGATCCCATGGGCTGGGGGGCTGCGGAGTTGAAGTATCGCTTCAACTGGAATTTCCCGTTAATGTTCTCACCCCACGATACCAACACTCTATATGCGGGCGCCAATGTGCTGTTTAAGACCACCGATGGCGGACAAAGTTGGAGCGCGATAAGCGACGACTTAACCCGTAATCTCAAAGATAAACAAGGCTCCTCGGGTGGGCCCATTACCAAAGACAACACCAGTGTGGAGTACTACGGCACCATCTTCGCTATTGCCGAATCCAAGGTGCAAGCCGATGTGCTGTGGACGGGGTCTGATGATGGTTTATTGCATGTGAGCCGCGATGGCGGTTTGAGTTGGGCAGAAGTGACGCCGGAAGGTTTACCTGAAGAAGTACAAATTAATGCACTCGAAGCCCATCCATTGGAAGCAGGTGGATTGTATTTGGCGGCTACCGCTTATAAAAGCGACGATTTCACACCCTATTTATTCAAAACCACCGATTACGGTAAAAGCTGGAAGCGCATCGTCAAAGGAATTCCAAAACAAGCCTTTACCCGTGTCATTCGAGCCGATGCCAAACAAGCGGGATTGCTCTTTGCGGGCACGGAAGAAGGCTTGTATGTATCGAGTAACGATGGCCGTGATTGGCAGGCGTTCCAGTTAAATCTACCCATTGTGCCCATCACCGATTTGGCCATCAAAGGTGACGATCTTATTGCGGCCACTCAAGGGCGGGGCTATTGGATTTTGGATGATATTGCGATCCTACGTCAGTTAGAGACGAAGCCGCTTGATGACACGCCACAGTTATTTGAACCCGCAGCTGCGTATCGCTTAGCTCAAGGCAGCATTAAAAATCCGGTACACATGGGACAAAACCCACCGGCAGGTGTTCGCTTGCGCTATTGGTTGCCCACCGCACTAGATGAAGATGCCGAGCTGAGTTTGGCGATTTTCGATGCTCAAGACGATTTAATTCGACGCTTTACACGTAAACCTGAGCTTAGCGTAGGAGAGAAAGATAAAACCGATATTTGGGGTGACGACGATCGTGTGCTGAGTGCAGAACCAGGAATGAATGAGTGGGTGTGGGATTTGGATTATCCGGCCGCTGGCCGCTTCAAAGGCCTGGTGCTGTGGAATGATGATTTGGATGGCGCGCGTGCGGTGCCAGGTGCTTATCGTGCCGAATTAAGTGTTAACGGCGAGAGCCAATCGGTGGCCATTGAGTTATTGGCCGATCCGAGAGTCGAGCGGGCAAGTGCTGATTACCAACAGCAGTTCGAGTTTGTGCAAACGCTGCGTAATACTTTGGACCAAATGCATCGCTCTATTCGGGATTTACGTCAATGGCGCCAACGCATCAAAGCCATTGAATCGGCATTGGATGATCAGGAAGCCTACGCCGATTTGATCGCCAAAGGCCAAGCGATTGTTACGGCTTTGAATGATATCGAAAAAGCGCTGTATCAAACCCAGTTAGAAAGCCCGCAAGATCCTTTGAATTTTCCCATTCGTCTTAACGATAAATTGGCCGGCCTCAAACGCTTAGCGAGCTTTGGCGATCATCCACCCACACAGAGCATGCTGGCGGTGCGTGATGAGTTGATGCTTGAGGTGAGCGCCTTAATGCAAAAACTGGCGCAAATTCGCGACCACGATATCCCTCAGTACAACCGCTCGGCCCAGGCTACTGCCTTACCAGCGGTGATCTTGTCGCAAGACGATACCTAAGATCACGGTGTTGAGTTTGCAGGTCTAACAACCCTGCTCGAATCAAACTGACTATAAAAAAAGCGCCGTTATGCGGCGCTTTTTTTGTTCGGATATCTATCGAGTCGCAATCATTAATACGATGCTTTAACTAAAACTCCAACAGT
>JAKSCJ010000431.1 GCA_022360675.1 Lysobacterales bacterium | reverse complement strand
TGGCTTGGCCGCCGCCTGTTTGGCCGGCGAGCGAGCCGCCTTTCTATTCTGGCCGTTCAACAAGCCGACCAGCGCGCGACCGGTGTGCGAGGCCTTGGCCTGCACCACGTCTTCGGGAGTGCCTGCCGCTACGACCTGCCCGCCGCCCGCACCGCCTTCGGGTCCCAGATCGATGATCCAGTCAGCCGTCTTGACGACGTCCAGGTTGTGTTCGACGACCAACACCGTGTTGCCCGCGTCGACAAAGTCGTGCAGCACTTTCAGCAGCAGCTTGATGTCGGCGAAGTGCAAACCCGTGGTCGGCTCGTCGAGCAGGTACAGCGTCTGGCCGGTGCTCTTTTTGACCAGTTCGCGAGCCAGCTTGATCCGCTGTGCTTCGCCGCCGGAGAGCGTGGGCGAGGGCTGCCCCAGCTTGATGTAATCGAGCCCCACGTCGTGCAGCGTCTGCAGCTTGTGCCGCACTTTGGGAATGTTCTCGAACAGCTCGAGCAGTTGCTGGACGTCCATCTCCAGCACTTCCGCGATCGACTTCTCCTTGAACCTGGCTTGCAAAGTCTCGCGGTTGTAGCGATGGCCTTCGCAAACCGGACACGTCACCCACACGTCGGCGAGAAAATCCATTTCCAGCCGGTTCGATCCGTTGCCTTCGCACGCTTCGCAGCGTCCGCCTTTGACGTTGAAGCTGAAACGACCGGGTTTATAACCACGCGAGCGCGCCTCCTGGGTGCCGGCAAACAACTCCCGAATGGGCGTGAATAGGCCGGTGTAGGTGGCCGGATTCGAGCGCGGTGTGCGGCCGATGGGACTTTGATCGATATCCACCACTTTATCGAATAATTCCAAACCCTCAATGCGTTCATAGGGCGCGGGGCTCTCGCTGGCGCCGTTGAGTTCGCGGGCCAAAATTCGATACAGCGTATCGTTGATGAGGGTGGACTTACCCGAGCCCGAAACCCCGGTAATACACGTCATTAAGCCGCCGGGAATGGTGAGGTCCACTGACTTCAAATTATTGCCAGTGGCACCGTAGAGGGTGAGTTGGCGCTCTTCATCGATACTGTGGCGTTGCTCGGGAATCTTGATATTGCGTCGTCCCGAGAGATACGCGCCGGTCAGCGAAGCGGTGCTGGCTTCCATCCCCTCTGAGCTGCCGTGATATACCACTTCGCCGCCGTGTACTCCCGCGCCAGGGCCAATGTCGATGACATGATCGGCTTGGCGTATGGCGTCTTCATCGTGCTCCACCACAATCACGGTGTTACCCAGATCGCGCAGGCGGAACAACGTTTGCAGCAGGCGCTCGTTATCGCGTTGATGCAAGCCAATGGAGGGTTCGTCGAGAACGTACATCACACCCACCAGGCCCGCGCCAATCTGGCTGGCTAAGCGAATGCGCTGGGCTTCGCCACCGGAAAGCGTGTCGGCCTGGCGTTCCAAGGTGAGGTATTCCAAGCCCACATTGCACAAAAAGCCTAATCGCTCTACCACCTCTTTCATGATGCGCGCGGCAATATCGCCACGCCAACCGCTGAGTGTCAGGCTATTGAAATGATTCAAGCAGCGCTCTATCGACCACGCGGTGATGGCGGGCAGGGTTTCTTCGCCAATAAATACATGGCGAGCCGGACGATTCAAACGTTGGCCATGGCAATCGGGGCAGGGGCGTGAGCTGATGTGTTTCGAGAGTTCTTCGCGCACCTGGCTGGAATCGGTTTCGCGATAGCGCCGTTCCAAATTCGGAATAATGCCGGGGAAGGGCGCTTTGCGGCGTTTACCGGCAATCACCGGCCACGTAATGGCTTCATCGCCACTGCCGTAAAGCACAATTTTTTGAATAGACTCGGGCAGCTGTTCAAAAGGTGTTTCCACCTTGAACTTAAAGTGCTTGGCCAAAGCCTGGATCATTTGGAAGTAATAGGCGTTGCGTTGATCCCAGCCACGCACCGCACCACCCGCCAAGCTCAACTCGGCATTGGTCACTACACGATCGGGATCAAAGTACTCGGCCACACCCAAACCATCGCAACTAGGGCATGCGCCATTCGGATTATTGAATGAGAACATGCGAGGTTCCAGCTCGGGCAAGCTGTAATCGCAAATGGGGCAGGAATAACGCGAGTTGAATAAACGCTCTTTTTGATCGCTTTCTTCGCCATCGCGCAGCATGGGGGCAAGCAAAGCCACGCCGTCGCCTAAACGCAAAGCGGTTTCTAAGGATTCGGCCAAGCGTTGTTGGATATCTTCGCGAATGCGGAAGCGATCGATCACCACTTCAATCGTGTGTTTGCGGCGTAAATCCAGCGTGGGTGGGCTGTCGAGCTCGTAGATATCGCCATCAATGCGTGCCCGAATAAAGCCCTGGCTGCGCAATTGTTCCAGCAGCTGTACGTATTCGCCCTTGCGCGAGCGAATCACCGGTGCCAGCAACATCCAGCGGCGATCGGCGGGCAAGGCCATGCTGCTGTCGACCATCTGGCTGACGGTTTGTGCCTCCAGCGAGGTGTCGTGATCAGGACAACGCGGCGTGCCCACGCGAGCGTAGAGCAGGCGCAGGTAATCGTAGATTTCGGTAATCGTGCCCACGGTGGAGCGTGGATTATGCGAGGTGGATTTTTGCTCGATGGAAATCGCAGGCGATAAACCCTCGATGTGATCCACATCGGGCTTTTCCATCATCGACAAAAACTGCCGGGCATAGGCCGAGAGGCTTTCCACATAGCGCCGTTGGCCTTCGGCATAAATGGTGTCGAACGCCAGCGATGACTTACCCGAGCCCGAAAGCCCTGTAATCACGATCAGTTGATCGCGCGGCAGGTCTAAATCGATGTTCTTAAGATTATGGGTGCGCGCACCCCGAATATGAATAGAATCCATGCAACCCAAAATGCCAAACGACAAACGTCCTACTATACTGCGCGCCGGTGAAGCATCGAAACCCATCTATCGAAAAAAAGCGGATTTAACCGCATAAAAAAGCGTCAGATGGCCCTTTGCATTTCGTCGCCTCATGCGAAAAACTGCTAGCCCTTTGACGGCCTTGGCCTGCGGGTTTGTGATCTGCCTCATTGATGCAGGCTTCAATTGATGATCGAATAGAACCTCTTGCGCCCCACCGGAGTTTCTGTGTCATGAATGCCGCTCTGTCCTATGCCGGCCGCTGGCCGGTGCTGGAATCAGGTTTATTGAATCCCGAGCTAGACCTCGGTGCCTACGCCGAGGCCTTCCAACGCGATGGGCGCGTTCAGGTGGAAAATGCTTTGCGTCCTGAGGTAGCCGAGTTTTTATATCAGGTGCTCGATCAGCAAGTGCCTTGGCATCTGGCCTTCCGCAATGCCCAGGGCAGTCAGGAATTACCGCCCGAGCAATGGGGCAGTTTAAGCTCGCAGCAGCGCCACGCGATCGAGCAAGAAGTGTTTGAGCTGGCCCAGGGTGATCAATTCCAGTTCTGCTACTTCACCTACATGATGGTGAAAGCCTATCTGCAAAAGCGCGATGTGAACCTGCCGCTGAATCGAGTGGTGGAGTTGGTGAATCATTCCAGCTGGCTGAATCCCATGCGTAAAATCACTGGTTTTGAACAGATCGGTCGTGCCAATGCCCAGGCCACCTGTTATCGGGCGGGGCATTTTTTAACGCGCCACAACGATGCGGCCGCTAAAGAAAAACGCTTGACGGCTTATGTGATTAATCTCACTAAAGAATGGCGTAGCGATTGGGGCGGCTTATTGCAGTTCTTAGACGATGACGATCGCGTCACTAAAACCCTGATGCCGCGTTTTAATTCCATCAGCATGTTCCGCACACCAGCTATGCATTGTGTGTCGCCCGTGGCGCTGTATGCCCGTGGCTCGCGCTACACCATTACCGGCTGGTTGCTGACCCGTGATTCGGCAGTGGCTTAACTTAGCAAGGTTTATATGGTCGTGGCTTATTGGGCCGTGGCTTATTGGTAAAAGCGCCGCCTGATGATTTGTACGGATGTCCCCTATGTTTTTTATTCCCGATCTTATTTCGCCGGCCGAGCGTCAGCAGCTCACGGCTTTAATGCAGCAAATTCAATTTGTGGATGGTCGCAGCACAGCGGCCGGTGCCAGCTATCAAAAAAATAATCTGCAAGCCGGCGGCCCTGCCGAGGCAGTACAGCAGGCCCAGCGCATGGTGCAGGCGGCTTTGGATCGTCACCCGAAGTTTCGTGTGCTAACCATGCCCAGGCGCGTGCGTCCGGTCACTTTTAATCGCTACGACGAAGGCATGTTTTATCGTGATCATACCGATCACGCCCTGCTGCCAGCCAATCCGGTCGTGCGTGGTGATCTCTCGATGACGCTGTTTTTGAGCGAGCCTGCGAGCTATGACGGCGGCGAATTAGTGATAAATAGTGATCGCGAGGACAAAGTCGAGGTAAAATTACCGGCGGGTCATGCGGTGGTTTATTCGGCAGCCACAATGCATCGCGTGAATACAGTGACCCGTGGCAGTCGTGTTGGAGCGGTGACGGTGATCGAAAGCCTCATCAATAATGCGGCTGAACGGGAGTTATTGGGTGAAATGGCCCAATTAGTGCGTTGGGTACAGGATAATGCGCCACAAAGTGCCGAAGAGCGGCGCGCCAGCAAAATTTACGCTAACCTAATGCGCATGTGGTGCCGTCCTTAAGTGGACGGAAAATGTAATGAATAACAAGACAGAATGCGTGAGTGCCCGCGAGGAGATATCGTCGCGGCAGTTGACCATGCGTTAATTTTCGTGTAGCATTCTGCCTCTTTGTTTGACGGCTTAGGTCTCAACACATGTACGCGGTAATTAAAAGCGGCGGTAAACAATACCGAGTTGCACCCGGCGATATCGTGCGGGTAGAAAAGATTGAAGTTTCTAAAGGCGACACCGTAGAACTGGATCAAGTTCTGCTGGTGTCTGATGAAAATGGTTTGCAAGTAGGCAGCCCCATGCTGGAAGGCGTGAAGGTTACTGCTGAAGTGGTCGATCAAGGCCGCGGTGAAAAAATCCGTGTGTTGAAGTTCCGCCGCCGCAAGCATCATCGGAAACAAATGGGTCATCGCCAGTACTACACGGCGTTGAAAATCACCGGTGTGAGCAATTAAGTTCGGGAGTGAATAATGGCTCATAAGAAAGCAGGCGGTAGTACTCGTAACGGCCGCGATTCAAACCCAAAATATTTAGGCGTTAAGCGCTACGGCGGTGAAGATGTTCGCGCCGGCAACATCCTGGTTCGTCAACGTGGTACCAAATTCCACGCTGGCGACAACGTAGGTGTTGGCCGCGATCACACCCTGTTCGCTTTGGTCGACGGCAAAGTGTCTTTCCGCACTGGCGGTATGCCCAAGCGCAAATTCATCAGCATCGAGCCTGCATAAGGCTTAAGCGTCCCTTAAGTATCCTTAATTTAAGGAACGCTAAACGCGCTGATACAGCAAAACCGGGTCCGGGCATTAGTCCGGGCCCGGTTTTGCGTTATAAAGCTGGAAGAAATCTTTGGCTGAACCTCCGATACTTCTCCAGCAGCCTTAACGGCTATACTTTCCTTAATCGAATATCCTCGCTGAGTCATCATGAAATTCGTCGATCAAGCAATCATTCGAGTAGCCGCCGGTAAAGGCGGTAATGGCAGTGCCAGTTTCCGGCGGGAAAAATATATTCCCATGGGTGGCCCCGATGGTGGCGACGGCGGCGATGGCGGCAGTGTTTATCTGGTGGCCGACACCGGCTTAAATACGCTGGTGGATTTCCGCCACCTGCGCAATTACAAAGCTGAGAACGGTAAGGGCGGTGCAGGTCGCCAAATGACCGGCCGTGGCGGCGAGGATATCGAAATTCGCGTGCCGGTAGGCACCATGGTGTTCGACGAAGAAACCGGCGATAAGCTGGGCGATATCACCGAACCCGAGCAACGTTTGTTGGTGGCCAAGGGCGGCCACGGTGGGCGCGGTAATATTCACTTTAAATCTTCCACCAATCGTGCGCCACGCCAGTTCACGCCAGGAACGGAAGGCGAGGCCTTTGCGTTGCGCTTGGAGCTGAAGCTGCTGGCCGATGTGGGTTTACTGGGTTATCCCAATGCGGGGAAATCCACTTTGATCACCGCCATCTCAGCGGCGCGCCCCAAAGTGGCCGACTATCCCTTCACCACCTTGTACCCCAACTTGGGTGTAGTGCGCCAAGGGGTTTCGCGTAGCTTTGTGGTGGCGGATATTCCCGGCATTATTCGCGGTGCAGCCGAAGGCGCGGGTTTGGGTATTCAGTTCCTGCGTCATTTAGAGCGCAACCGCGTGCTGCTGCATTTGGTAGAAATGAACCCCGATGGCGATGCCGAGGCTATGGTCGAGCAAGTACGCGAACTCGAAGCCGAGCTGCAAGAATACCGCCAAGAGCTCATCGAGCGCCCACGTTGGTTGCTGCTCACTAAGGCCGATTTAGTCTTGCCCGAAGAGGCTGAAGCAATAGCAAAAGCCGTAGTTGAAGGCTTAGCCTGGGAAGCGCCCTGGTTTATGATCTCAGCTGCTGCCAACCAAGGCTTAGAGCCACTGACCCAAGGCTTAATGGTGGCCTTAGAAGGCCTATGGCAAGAAGAGCGCGAAGAAAAAGAGCGCATCGAGCAAGAACGCATCGCCGCCCAAAAAGCCTTGGAAGAAGAAACCCCGCACGATCGAGATCCGCGTTTGATGTAAGGCACCGGCGTGGTTGGTTTTGAATTGTTAGGGCCGCTGATGCGGCCCTTTTTTGTGTTTTTTTGCTGCTAAGGTTTGAGTTGGGTGGGTATGACTCAAAGGCCCAAATGCATCAACGCAACATGATATGAACGATTGTGCAGCAAATCAGCTAAGCTAAACCAAGAATGGGCTGGACGCGCTCGTTCGTGATCTGCTCGATCGATGATGGTGGTGCGTTAATAGTGCAATGGGCTCCTTGTAGAATGGTGATTGCAAAGTAGGATCTTGAATAAAAATGCATGTTTATAAAAACTCATTTCTTATCATTTCGGTTTGTTGTCTACTTATTTTTTCTGTGGGGTTTGCTGGCCCTGCCCTTGGGCGAAAAAGCCTCTTTTTTGTTGATAGTTTCCCTGAGTCAGTCTCGAAGGATTGCCGTAAAGGTGTGGCAAGAATTTACGATGAGTGTGGCGACCAAGTAGCAATTTTTAATGCTGCGTTGGAGCGGGCTAATGCCACGGGTAAAACGGTGCTGGTGGTATATGGTGCTGAGTGGTGTATTTGGTGCCATGTTTTTGATAAGTACGTGAAAGGCGGTCATTCGGCTTTTGCGTATCGTTGGGAGTATCAAGGTGAACGAAATGCGGTGGATTTTTTTGAGCGTGAAAACCCACAAGCAGAAGCTCAAGCTAAGTCTTTAAATCGCTATGTTTCTGAAAACTTTGTATTGGCTCATATTGAGTCCGATTACGCTCCTAACGGGCCGGAGGTTTTAGTTCAAGTGGGGTATGATCCTGCTAGCATTCGGTATGCACCGTTCATTTTTGTGGTGACTGGTGAGGGTCAATACGTTACTTATTTGCCCAATAGTGATGAGTTGTCTAATCTTGAAATACGTGAAGACAGTGGTGAACAATATCGAGGTTATAACCGTGACGTTCTGCTGGCAGAGCTAAAGCGTTTGCGTAACATGTCTAAGTAAATGGTTGGTGCCGCCTCTTTTGCTTGGCGTAACGCTTTTCTGAGTTGCGGTGTTAGGTTACCAAAGATAACAATTATCTCCTGTGTGAGTTTATGAGCCTAGAATACCGAGTCTTCGTTCAAACTGTTGACGACACCATTGTGCCGCGTTGGCTTGAGGCGTTGAATACCTTAAACATGTGTTGTGAAATTCACCCTGAATTCTCTTTTACGGATCAGGCGGGCTTGCTGCCGTTTAAATTGAATATTCAAAGTGGTACGCGACCTGAGTTGTTGAATCAAGATTTCGTCAGTGGCTTTGAATTTGATATGGAAGGCTTCGATATCGATGCGCAAATCGCAACGTTGTCGGAACCGGGTTTTATGGATCGCTTGCTGGGGCGCAATACTCAACGTGATTATTTTATGTCGGCTGAGATGGATGAGCGCTTGCGGCCGATGAAGAAAATGATGATTTTCAATTGGTGCTTCGACGATATCTTCGAGTATCGCTTGGCGCGTTTGTCGTCAATTACCTTGTCGCAGTTGTGTGGCGGTTTGTGTTATTCGCGTGAAGATGAATGCTTTTTCGATGGTGCCGATGCGGTAACAACGGCCTTAGCGGAAGTGGAGCAGTTTGAAACCCTGCTGAAGAAAAAAGCGGTGAAAACACACCGTTTTGAGGCTTGGTTATAAGTTTCTGATAAGGTAACCCGGTGCTGTTTGGGCGCAGTTGAAGATCGAGAGTGAATCGTGGATGCATTCGACTATAAATTTGCCGGGATTGCCCTGGGAATTTGTATTTTGGTGGGCTTTGTTATTGAGTATTTCTCCGGTTTATTCTGGATTACCGGTGCCATATTGGCGGTGATTGCTTTATTGGCCAACGCCATGTGGGCTTTTAATGAAGATGTGCGCCCCGGTGGTGTGCGTTACGAACCGGGCGTTTCAGATACACCAAAAGCCAAAGCCCGAGTACGCATGGTTAATGGCCGCTTCATCATGGGGATTGCTCTACTCATTGTGGCCATGGGGGTGTCGGTTTGGTATGCGCCGCCGCGTGTGGATGAAGAGGCTTTTTTGCAGGAGCAGCTTGAAATCGAGGAAGATGCAGAGCGAATTCCCTCAATGCGTGAGGGGTGATGAGTGCTCATTTGCTGTTTGCTTTGGGTGAAGCCGTGTTGGTTGCGGGTGTGACTGGAAGATAAAAAAGCAAGACCCTAAAAAACAAAACCCCAGAGCCCGAAAGCTTGGGGTTTTATTCTGCATTACGCGGCGGTATTGCGGGCGTTAAACGCTGGGCAATACGGCTTGCCGTAGAGCGTATTCTGCTCCGGGGCAGAGTTACGCCAGGGCGCGTACTTGCTGATTCAGGCGAGACTTATGACGAGCTGCCTTGTTGCGATGCATGATGCCTTGGCTTACAGAGCGATCGATCGCAGGAACGGCTGCTTTGAATGCGGCTTCTGCAGCGGCTTTGTCGCCATCGGCAATAGCGCGCAGAACTTTACGCATTGAAGTACGTACGTTAGAACGCAGGCCCATGTTATGCAGACGACGTTTTTCTGCTTGGCGAGCACGCTTGCGGGCGGATACGATATTGGCCACGCTAAAAACTCCCGGAGGTTAAATTCCAATAATAAGCTCCCCAGTATCTCAGCTCGACGTTACACTGTCAAGAATGCTGGGCATTGCTCTGTTAATATAACGGCTTTTCACCCGCATTGCAGCTTCCAGCCCATCGTTCGCCCCAGCTTAGAGGAATAAATATGGCCCTGATTCGCGCGACCGGTATTGTCGGGAGTGGCACTTTGTTATCGCGTGTCTTGGGCTTTGTGCGCGATATGGTGATCGCGCGAATTTTTGGCGCAGGCGATGCCACCGATGCTTATTTTGTCGCCTTTCGTATTCCCAATTTCTTCCGTCGTCTATTTGCTGAAGGCTCTTTTTCGCTGGCTTTTGTGCCGGTATTTGCCGAGCACTACCGTAACCGTGGGCACGAGGAACTGCGTCGCTTGGTCGATGCTGTCAGTGGGGCATTAATTGCCGCGTTATTGGTGATGACGGTGTTAGGCATGTGGGGGGCGGCTTGGTTTATCTCTATTTTCGCGCCGGGTTTTGCCGATAACGCCAGCCAGTTTTTACTGGCACAAGATCTGCTGCGAGTTACCTTTCCGTATCTTTTCTTTATTTCGCTCACTGCTTTGGCGGGCGGTATTCTCAATACTATGGGGCGCTTCTTCGTACCTGCGGTGACGCCGGTGCTGTTGAATGTCTCATTAATCGCAGCGGCGTTATTAGGTGCGCCTCATTTTGACGAGCCCATCGTGGCTTTGGCCTGGGGAATCTTTTTTGCGGGTGTGGCGCAGTTTGCTTTACAGCTGCCGGTGTTGTGGAAGTTAAAAGTGCTTCCTCGACCGAACTGGCGCTGGGGGCACTCAGGGGTCAAGCGGGTGGCTAAGTTGATGGTACCCACCTTATTGGGTTCGTCGGTGGCGCAAATTAACCTGTTATTCGATACCTTGCTGGCTTCATTGTTAATATCTGGCAGCGTGACTTGGCTCTACTATGCCGATCGCTTGCTGGAGTTTCCGCTGGGTGTGTTCGGTGTGGCTTTGGGTACGGTAATTCTGCCCACCTTATCGAAGCGTGTGGCCGCCGGTGAGCGTGAGGCTGAATTGGCCACCTTAGCCTGGGCGCTGCGTTGGAGCTTCTTAATTGCTTTGCCGGCCTCAGTGGGTTTGGCCATGTTAGCCGAGCCCATTTTATTGGCATTATTTGCTTACGATGCTTTTGCTGCCAGCGATGCGCATTTTGCCGCTTGGGCGTTGAGTGCGTATGCGTTAGGTCTGCCCGCCTTCATCGTTATTAAGGCCTTAGCGCCTTCTTTTTATGCTCGCCAAGACACTAAAACGCCGGTGAAAATAGCCGTTATGGCCATGGCGTTGAATATGGTTTTGAATGTCTTGTTCATCACCTTGATTGCATGGCGCTTAAATGGCGCGGAGTGGTCTGGCTCAGGTTGGTTAGCCTTGGTGATGCAAAGCCCCGGAGTGCATGCGGGCCTGGCTTTGGCGAGTGCGGGTAGCGGTTGGTTTAATGCCGCCATGCTGTGGCGTGGTGTGTGCCAGCAAGAGCGTGCGCCTGAAATTAGCCGTTTACTGCCAATTTTATGGCGCTGTTTGTTGGCCAGTGGGGTAATGGCGTTGGTGCTGGCTGTGCTGCCCAATGCTTGGTTTCCTGTGGTGGAAATGCCGGCTTGGCAACGCGTTTTGTCTTTAGTGGGCTTGGTTTTGTGTGGAGCTTTGAGTTACGGCTCTGTTTTATTGTTAAGCCGTATCCCGCTCACACAACTGCGCTCGCCTCGTGTGACTTAAGATGTGTTTTTTTCTTAAGTTATTGTTTTGTTAATGATAAAGTAAGGTTTTTCTAGGGTTCTGAAGGGTTTTTCAAGCTTCGTTAGGGCGCGCATTGGGGCGGCAGTTTTAAGATTCAATCAATACGAAAGATCTGACTCTTTTCTCTTGCTCTTAAAAGCGGTAGAATGCTCGGCTTGGTAAATCACATGGAACCTTCGGCGAAAGGCCGGAGATGAACTATGGTAAAAATTCGACTGTCTCGTGGTGGTGCAAAGCGCCTACCCTTTTATCACATCATTGTGACCGATAGCCGTAACCGTCGTGACGGCCGTAACATCGAGCGTCTGGGTTACTTCAACCCCATGGCTCGTGGCCAGGAAGTTCGCTTGAACGTAAACCTGGAACGTGTTGATCACTGGCTGAACGTTGGCGCGCAAACCAGCGAACGCGTTGGTCACCTGATCGCCGAAGCGCGTAAAGCCGACTAAGATCACCATGAGCACCACCAGTTCGCCCACATCGTGGGTTCCGGTGGGGCGTATTTCCGGTCTTTATGGTGTTCGTGGATGGGTGAAGTTTTTTTCCTACACCCAACCGCGCGATGCGCTACTTAGCTACCAGCCTTGGTTTCTTGGTGATGAACGCCGGGAAGTCCGGCTGGTAGAGTCGCGTGTACACGGCAAAGGTCTGATTGGCCTGCTGGAACAAATCAGTGACCGTGACGCGGCGGCCACGCTGATGGGTATTGAAATCTACCTCAAGCGTGAGCAACTGCCTGGCAGTGAATCGGGCCATTATTACTGGACCGATTTAATTGGCCTTGAGGTTATTAATCGTGACGGCTTTAAATTTGGCCGTGTCGAAAATCTCATGGAAACGGGCAGTAATGATGTGCTGGTCATCCAGGGCGATTGCCAACGTTTAGTGCCTTTTACTTTGGGTCATGCCGTCACTAAGGTTGATCTAGAGAACAAAGTCATTCACGTTGATTGGGATCCCGACTTTTAACCATGCGTATCGATCTCATTACGGTTTTCCCCGAATGGTTCGATAGCGTGGTGAACTTGGGCGTGGTGGGTCGTGCTGTGCGCGCCCAGCAAGTTCAGGTGAAATGTTGGAATCCCCGCGATTACACTCTGGATCGTCATCGCACGGTGGACGACCGCCCCTATGGCGGTGGCCCCGGTATGGTGATGATGACCGCACCACTGAGCGCAGCCATTGCTGATGCGCGTGCTGATGGGGCACCGGCCAAAGTGGCTTATATGAGCCCTCAAGGTCGTCGCTTCGATCAACAAGCCGCACAGCATATGGCCAAGCAGGACCGAATTATCCTGCTATGTGGGCGCTATGAAGGCATCGATGAGCGTTTAATCGACAGCGAAGTGGACGAAGAATGGTCCATTGGCGATTACGTGCTTAGTGGTGGCGAGCCGGCAGCAGCAGTCATGCTGGATGCCATTGTGCGCTTGCTACCCGGTGTTTTGGGCGACGAACGATCTGCAGTGCAAGATTCCTTTATGGATGGCCTGCTCGATTGCCCCCACTACACTCGACCGGAAGTTTACGCCCAACAATCAGTGCCGGCGGTTTTACTGTCAGGGCATCATGGCGAAATTGAGCGCTGGCGTCTAAAGCAGGCACTAGGGCGAACCTATTTACGCAGACCGGACTTACTCGAACAACGAGGCATGAGTCCGGCTGAGGAAAAACTACTGGCGGAATTTCTTGCCGACACCGATCACCATCAAGAATGATGATCGGCGGCGTTTTGACAGTCGCGATGATTGGCGCGGCAGGATGGGTAAAGTTATGACTAATATCATCAGAGAAATCGAACAGGAACAAATGAACCGTGAAATCCCCGAGTTCAACCCGGGCGACACGGTTATCGTTAGCGTTAAGGTGAAAGAAGGCAACCGCGAGCGTTTGCAGGCTTTCGAAGGCACCGTTATTGCCATGAGCAAAGGTGGCCTGAACAGCAACTTCACCGTGCGTAAAATTTCCCACGGCACCGGCGTTGAGCGTGTGTTCCAAACCTACAGCCCGCTGGTAGACTCCATCAAAGTGAAGCGCCGTGGTCTGGTTCGTCGCGCTAAACTGTACTACCTGCGCGGCCGCGAAGGTAAAGCTGCTCGTATTC
>JAKSCJ010000313.1 GCA_022360675.1 Lysobacterales bacterium | reverse complement strand
GCCAGGGTCGTACTGACACATCAGCAACGAGGCGTTGGCCAGACTGCACCACCCCGTAACCATGAATTCCCTTTGCCAATGCAACTTTTTCTGCATCAAAACCGGCGTGATTTAACGGCGCATAGGGCGGTTGGAGCTTTAATTCAAAACGCCAGCGGCTACCCAGCGTTGGCTGCTCCTCGCTGCGATACCAATCCACCCGCAGCTTACACGTGGGCAGACACGCCAACTCGGGTGCTTTCGGTTGCTGATTTTCTGGCCGTAACTGATGAGCATCTTTGTTATGCAGCGTTTTTGAGTAGTCGATCTGGCTCGCCAGAAAGATAAACCGGCGGCGATCTCCTTGCTGCTCAGGCACGCTACCCACCTCACCTTCAAGCCATACTGATGAATATCTGGCAGGAATACGTGCGTTCAATGCATCAAAGGCATGCCAGTGCAAGTAAGCCAAGCCACATGTAAAAGCAAGGCTATACAGTAACGCCCAAAATACACCGGACTGCGGCCACTGTTTCCACCTTAACACGGCGATCAGCAACAAGAGACTCAAGCAACCCAACCAGGGCAGTGGCAATAGCTGAGGTAACCACGCCACGACAATCGCACCAGCGCTAAATGCCCATAGCACACCTTGAATTTGCCGCAAAATAATCCCTTATATGAGCCTCAAATGAACACCAACAGCATTTGAGATTTACTTATGTGCCGTTTATTTATTGGTCGTTTAACTCTTGGTCGTTTAACTCTTGGCTGCCTAACTATTGACCATTTAGCCATTGAGTTGTTTATTTTTTAGTCACTTGTTTATTGACTGACTCACACGCTAAGCGTCCGTGCTTTGTGCGCTGTTTTTTCAAACTAAGAAATATCACCGGACGAACATAACTAGGCGATGGCGTGTAAGCCACCGCCGCTTAGCTCTAGGCGGCGATCCATTCGGGCTGCTAAAGAGTGATCGTGGGTCACTAAGACGAAACTCGTACCCAGCTCTTGGTTGAGTTCAAGCATTAACTCGTAAACTTGCGCCGCTGTTTTTTCATCTAAATTGCCAGTGGGTTCGTCCCCCAACACACAAGCAGGGCGCCCGACCAAGGCGCGGGCCAATGCGGTGCGCTGGCGCTCGCCGCCCGATAATTCACTGGGTTTATGTTGCATGCGTTGGGCTAAACCCACGCGGTCTAGTAAATCACTGGCTAGCCTTTTTGCTAGTGAGGCACTGTCGCCGCGCAGTAACAAGGGCATTGCTACATTTTCTAGTGCGCTAAACTCAGGCAATAAGTGGTGGAATTGGTAAATAAAGCCCAGATGACGGTTACGTAATAAACCACGTTTTTTTTCGTTCAGCTGGGCAAAGTCTTCACCCATTAGCGCCACTTGACCCACACTGGGATGATCCAATCCGCCCAACAGATGCAAAAGCGTGCTTTTACCCGCTCCCGACTGACCCAAGATAGCCACGCGCTCGCCCTCCAACACGGTAAAGTCGATATTACGCAGCACATCCACACTCAATTCGCCCTGGGTGAAGCTTTTCGCCAAACCCGAGCACTGTAAAACCACTTTACTCATAAGACAGCGCCTCTGCCGGTGCTGTGCGTGAGGCACGCCAAGCAGGATATAACGTCGCTAACACCGACATACTCAGTGATACCACCGCAAACTTAATCACATCCATCCAGCGTAATTCCGACGGCAATTCACTGATGTAGTACACATCGGCGTTTAAGAAATCCACATTAAACAAGCGCTCTAAAGCGGGAACGATAGTTTCCACATTCAAGGCCAAGCCCACACCCAAAACCACGCCTACAACCGTACCCACCAAACCAATCAATGAACCTTGAATCATAAAGATGCCCAAGATGGTTCGGGGCCCTGCACCCATGGTTTTTAAGATGGCAATATCGGCCTGTTTGTCGGTTACCACCATAACCAGAGTGGAAATAATATTGAAAGCTGCCACCAAGACAATCATCGATAAAATGACGAACATCACCAGCTTTTCCATGCGAATAGCGCGGAATAAGTTACTGTGTTGTTGTGTCCAGTCGCGTACCTCGTAAATGCCCGGCAGTTGATCGGCCAAATCTCGCGCCACAAACCAAGCACGCAAAAGGTCTTTCAGCTTCAAGCGAATACCACTCACCTGCCCTTTCATGCGCAAAAGGCGGGCGGCATCCTCGCTATGCACTACCGCCAAAGCGGTATCGTAGTCGCTCACACCGGCGGCAAAAATACCGCTAACGGTAAATCGCCGAACCTGGGGTAATAAGCCTGCAGGAGTGGTACGCACTTCCGGAGCAAAGATGGTGATGTTATCGCCCGGCCCCACCCCTAAGCGATTCGCTAAACCCTCGCCTAGCAAAACGCGAAACTTGCCCGGTTCCAAATCATCCAGGCTACCGTTGACCATTTGCTGATCCAGCTCGGAGACTCGGGGCTCTAAGTCAGGATCGACGCCGCGCACTAAAGCGCCAGCAACACGGCGGCCTTTCAGCATGGTTTCTTGCTCCACAAAGGGGGCAGCTCCGACCACTTCCGGATTTGCTGAAGCCAATTCAATGACTTCCTGCCAATCGGATAAACCACCATCCCAGGCTTTGACTGTGGCATGGGAAACTACACCTAAAATGCGGGTTTTCAGCTCTTTCTCGAAACCATTCATGACAGAGATCACCGTGATAAGGGTGGCTACCCCCAAGGCGATACCAATCATGGAACTGAAGGAAATGAAGGAAATAAAGCGGTTTCTGCGTTTGGCGCGTAAATAACGCAAGCCCACAAACAACGGCACGGGTTGTATCACAAAAATTCCTCTGTTAGCGCTATCGCTAGAAGCTCAGCAGTAGCGCTGCTTTTGAATCACCAAGCTCCAATTGATGGCGATTCAGCATAGGTTCTCGCTAATTTCTGCTGGCAAAGAAGTCAGGTCAAGTTCAGCAGTAAAGGCTATTCCCTTCTAGAAAAGCCTTTTAACCGATGAAACAGCAACTTAAGCGATATTTTCAATAAACTGATGTAAATCATCAGTTAAAGGGGCCGAAACCAGAATATCCTCCTCGGGCCATTGCAGGTCGAGGCGATGGGCATGCAGAAACATGCGCTTTAAGCCGCGTTCGTAATCTTTGGCTAATAATGCATCTTCGCAATAGCGCTCGTCGCCTGCCAAAGGTAAGCCTAAATGCGCCGCGTGGGCACGAATTTGGTGCGTACGGCCCGTTTCCAGCTTCACTTCAGCCAAGGTGTAGCCTTTCAGGCGCTCTAGCACCTTAAACTGGGTACGCGAGGCCTTGCCCTGTTCGTAATCCACCACCACTGATTCCTCAGCACCAGTATCATGGCTACGCAACAAAGGGGCATCGACCAGCACTTTATCCTCGGGCAAACGCCCGTGTAGTAAGGCCATATAGTATTTACCCACCTGACCGCGCTGGAAGGCTTGCTGTTGCTGGCGCAAAGCTTCCGCATCCAGTGTTGCCAAAACCAAACCGCTTGTACCACGATCTAAGCGATGGGCTAATTGCACGCTACGGTTGGGACGCAAGGCTTTGAGTGCATCTACGAGGCCAAAGCCTAAACCACTGCCTGCATGCACCACCAAACCGGCCGGTTTATTCACGACTAACTGTCTTTTATCTTCATAAACAATGGCTTCGCGCACTCGCTCTAGCACTGCAGCGGGCACTTTGCGCTCCACACTACCCTGAGCACCGGCATAGGGTGGAATACGTAACTGATCATTAGCTTTCACACGATAAGTGGGCTTAGCGCGACCACCATTCACGCGTACCTGACCTGTACGCAGCAAGCGGTAAACCAAGCTCCTCGGGGCGCTTTTCAGATAAGTATGTAAAAAGTTATCCAGGCGTTGTCCGGCCTGATCGGCTTTAACCGTCAGGTAATGAACGCCACCACTGCGTTTTTGCTCGTTGCTATCAGAATTATTCATATTGTGAGAAATACATGAAATTTGGTATATTTTGTTGGCTCAGATGCACTGCCCCGCCTCGCTTCTACGCTGCTTACCCCAAAGGGTAGCCGCTGTGACAAAGCCCAGCAGTGCTGGAGTTAATTTGCCTCTCTGCCTCCGCGTACGGAAGTACGTAGGGATATCAATGATATACCGGCGGTGAAAAACCGGATCTTGGCCTATATCTTGAGAAGAACCGCCATGATGCCGAACCACGGCAGGCGGAGAGTTTACCACCCACGAATTTGCTTGTACCTGCTAAGGAGTCAGTTGCCATGTTTCAAAACTCCTGCAGTGTGCAGAGTCAAGATAATTTTACCGCTTGGCGCCGATTTATGACGGCCGCCGCGGATTTCATAATATTGCCGCTTGTTTTGTCGGCTTTATTACTGGGTTTTGGCCGGTACGTTTGTGCGTGCCTGAGGACCAAACTCGGTAATGGCCCCTTACAGGCGTTCGAGGTTATAACGAATGAAGAGAATGCTAATCAACGCAACTCAACCCGAAGAGTTGCGTGTGGCCATCGCCGATGGCCAGCACTTGATGAACCTGGACATCGAATCTTCCACCCAAGAACAAAAAAAGGCCAATATCTACAAAGGCCGCATTACCCGCGTCGAACCCAGCTTAGAAGCTTGCTTTGTTGACTATGGTTCAGAACGCCATGGCTTCTTGCCTCTAAAAGAGATTTCGCCCGATTACTACCGCCCTGGTGCCAAAAAACACGGCCGCGTCAATGTTCGCGACGTGATGGAGGAAGGCCAGGAAGTTATTATCCAGGTCGATAAGGAAGAACGCGGTAACAAAGGCGCTGCGCTAACCACCTACATTAGTTTGGCGGGCCGCTATTTGGTATTGATGCCAAATAATCCCGACGGTGGTGGCGTTTCACGCCGCATCATGGGCGACGACCGCAAAGCGGTACGCGAAAGCCTGGATCAGCTCGATATTCCCGGCAAAATGAGCATCATTATTCGCACCGCCGGTGTGGAGCGTGATGCCGCAGAGCTGCAGTGGGATCTCAACTTTTTGCTGACCGTATGGTCGTCCATCGAAAGTGCCGCACGCGAGCGTGAAGCACCGTTTTTGATTTACCAAGAAAGCAATCTGATTATTCGTGCCCTGCGCGATTATTTCCGCGACGACATCGGCGAGATTTTGGTCGATGACGACAACGTG
Source organism: Lysobacterales bacterium (assembly GCA_022360675.1). GTDB lineage: Bacteria > Pseudomonadota > Gammaproteobacteria > Xanthomonadales > Wenzhouxiangellaceae > JAKSCJ01. Next base: position 1,330 of record JAKSCJ010000313.1, on the reverse strand, counting down.
TTCAGCAAAGCCAGCGATTTCATGCAAATGGTGATGCCGAATAACCTGCGGAAATTAAAGCTGTATCAAGCCGATATCCCGTTATTTAGCCGCTTCCAGATCGAAAGCCAAATCGAGTCGGCCTTTTCCCGTGAAGTACGCTTGCCCTCTGGTGGCGCTTTGGTTATTGACCACACCGAGGCTTTATTGTCCATCGACATTAACTCGGCACGGGCGACCAAAGGCAGCGACATCGAAGAAACCGCTTTCCAAACCAATTTGGAAGCCGCCGACGAAATCGCTCGCCAGCTCCGTTTACGCGATTTGGGCGGTTTGATCGTTATCGACTTCATCGATATGAACGATCGCGGCCACCAACGTGCGGTTGAAGAACGTATGCGCGAAGCCATGCGCGAAGATCGAGCACGTGTACAACTGGGCAGAATCTCGCGCTTTGGTTTGCTGGAAATGTCGCGTCAGCGCCTGCGCCCCTCTTTGGGTGAATCCAGCGGTATCACCTGCCCGCGTTGTTTAGGCCACGGGACGATTCGCAGTATCGAATCTTTAGCATTGGCCATGCTGCGTTTAATTGAAGAAGAGGCGATGAAGGAGTTCACCGGTCAGGTGATCACCCAAGCGCCTGTGGAAGTAGCAAACTTCTTGCTCAATGAAAAGCGCGAAAACCTGCTGAACATTGAGGAACGTAACAAAGTACCGTTGTTGGTGGTGGCTAACCCCAATTTGGAAACGCCGCGCTTTGATATTCGTCGTATTCGTGAAAACGAAGCCATTGAAGATCCCAGCTACCTGCTGATTGCCGATGGCGACGAGGTCACCGACAACAAAGAAGCGCCACCGGCAGTAGACGTGGTTAAACCCAAAGCTGAGCCCGCCGTACAGGCGCTACGCCCCAGCATTCCTGCGCCGACTCAAGCCAAAGAAGGCTTTTTCAAGCGTATTTTAGGTTGGTTCAGCAACCCAGAAGAGGGCGAAACCAGCCAGAAGCCCGCAGCCCCTGCCAATAAACGCCCGGCCAAAGATCAAAAAGCCAGCGGCAGCAAAGATAAAGACGACGGCCGCAAAACAAATGCCGGACGTCGCAGCCGCGGTAAAAAAGTTTCTCGTGGCGATAACCGCAACCGCAATCAACGCCAAGAGCGTGGTGCTCAGGATCGCAACACCAGTAGCGATAACAAGAGCAATAAGAAAACCGAAGCGAATAACACTCGTAACAATAACGAAACCGATAAAAACCAAAAGGCTAACGCGGCGCAGCAAGAACAAGAAAGCGGCCGTAAGTCTCAGGGTGAACGTCGTCGTGGTCGCCGTGGTGGCCGCCGTCGTCGCGGTG
>JAKSCJ010000272.1 GCA_022360675.1 Lysobacterales bacterium | reverse complement strand
GAGTGGTTCATGCAGAATAATTTCTACGGCTGCATGTTTATTAACGCCATTGGCGAGTACTCAGAAGAAGATTCGCCTATCCGTGAAGTGTGCAAAGAATTCAAGCGCTTAATGCGCACCTATATTCTTGAGTTATGCCAAGAAGCCGGTTTAACCGATGCCGACGAGGTCGCCAATGAATTGGCGCTATTGTTGGAAGGTGCCATTGTGACCGCTCAGGTAACGAAGAACCCTGAAGCCGCCTCGGTGGCTAGGAAAGCCGCACACACTATTATCAATCAACGTTTGGCCGGCTTAGTGGAACCCACAGAAAGCGCTACCAATGTGGCTACCGCCAATTAAGGCAAGTATTCAGCGCTTACTGTACCGCCAAAACAAAATCGAAATCTCAAAACCGAAATCAAAAACAAAAAGAGCCGCTTGATGCGGCTCTTTTTGTGAACACTGGTGACGAAGATAACACCGTGTTCGCTCTCAACAATCGTTATCTTGAACCTACCGTGGCATGTTCATTGCCAAACGCCATCAACGCTTTACTGCCTAGGCACGCTGCCGCTCGGCCAGTAAGTCGCGCACGGTCACAAACTCATAACCTTGCTGGCGCAACTTTTGGATGATGCCAGGCACTGCGGCCATGGAAGTGGCGCGGCTTGGGTACATCACATGCAGTAACACGATAGACCCCGGCTGCACTTCTGCGGCCACATAATCGGCAATGTTATCGGCGCTGGCCGCTACTTCGGGATAAGAGTCGGGCTCTACGTCGGTGGTGATACTGACCACCTGATTCAGCCACAAATACAAGGGCAGGTTAAACAGCTTTTTAGTGTATGGCGGGCGGAAGAAAATGGGTTCGTTTTGGCCGGCTTGTTTGATTAAATCTTCAGTGGCTTCCAGCTCTTGGCGCACTTTATCGTATGGGGTAAAAACCATGCGTTTATGGCTGAAGCTATGGTTCCCCAGCTCGTGCCCTGCACGTACGATCTTCTTACCCAGCTCAGGATGCTTAGCTAAATCTTTGCCAGTAACAAAGAAGGTCGCAGGCACTTGGTGGGTTTTGAGTGTCGTTAAGATTTCCTCAGTAAAACCAGGCGTGGGGCCATCATCAAACGTAAGTGCCACGAGTTTTTTATCGATATCCACCCGCGGTACGATCTCGCCGAGCAATTGATAATCGCGACTCCGCGATAACTGCCAGCCGGCCACCATTAGCAAGACCAAACCCAAGGCCAATGCACCGAAGACTTTCTTCCAATGTAATCTCAGTTGCTTCATGAACCGTACTCCTGGGTTGATGCTTCCATTTTCTCGGCACGTACCACATAGCGCATGGGGCCACCCGCTTGCAGGGCATCGAAGGGATAACAAGTCACCAAAATCAGTTCATCGTCTTGGGCATGGGCGGTGAGCGGAGTCACTCGGCTATCGACCACTGCCATATCGAAGACTTGGTACTCCTGCACTTCACCCATTTGGTTGGTTACCGATAAGCGATCACCCGCAGCGACTTCGGCAAGAAAGCGAAAATGCGTATCGCGGTGCCCACCCACCACGCTAACCCCCGCCTCGCCCGGATCTGCCGTGCCATGTAAACGGCCAGGACCAAAAGCTAATGCGCTACCGTGGGCACCATCAAGCACAAATAGATCGATATCGTGTTGTGCAAACTGCAAACGCGCCACCGGCCAAGTATCGGCCCAGGGCCAGGGCTTGCTGATCGCCAATGCCGTGGCAGCAGAGCGGTTTTCGGCTTGGGTGTTTTGTTCCACCTGACTGGCCCAAGCACTGGCAATAAGAAACTGTGCCAGCTGCGCTTTGGCTTGAATCCAAGCACCGTCGAACATCATGCATAAACCTACGGCCAAACCAGCCCAGCGCAAACCACGTTGCCAACTGGGTAAAGCCAGCGGCCAAGGCAAAGCCCGCGCAATGGCGGGCTGTGAAAGATAATGAGTAATGGGCATCTTAGTCACCACTCACAGTGAAGCAACATAAGCAAAGCCGCGACGTGCACGCTGCCAGCGCAGCAGACTGAGCGCCACCAGTGCGAAGCCGAAGAGTAAACTCCACAGAGAGCTGGTGGCCGTTTGCGGATAGGCAAAGCGTGCGGGCGTTGCCATGGTTTGCCCTTTCGGCATGGCGTTAGCCACCGCTTCTTCGTTTAACGCTGCTTTTTCGGGTCGACGAATTTCTTCCTCCACCGCAATAAAACTGGTGTAAGGGCTTAAGATTTGATGACGCAGTGCGGTATCTAACACTTGTTCGCGAATCACTTCAGCATCGGCACCCGCCGCCTTGGCGTCTAACAGTTGGTCGATCTTGCGTCGCCCCCATAAGGTAGCAACCCCTTGGTTTTCGCCCACAGTTTGAATCATCAACTCACGTTGCCAGGTTTGATCGGCTGTTTTGCCACTCACTTGAATGGCACCGTTTAAAACATCCAACTTGGCTGCTACTAGCACGGGTTCGCCAGCATATAAATCGGGAATACGTTCCGGATAAGCTTCCACCACCGCGCCATGAGGCCATTGCACTTCGATATCGGACGACAAAGGGCTTTGCAACTTGGTAAACAGCTCACGCATCCGTACATGGGTTTCGCCCACATTGGCAATATAGGTGAAGCTACCGCGCCCAAACTCTGCGGCTTTGCGCATGAAATAAGAGTTCGGTGCCGAGCCAATACCCACCGTAAACAAACGGCCGCTGCCTAGATCGTTATGAATCAGACCGAACAGTGCTTCCTCGTTGCCCACGGCACCATCGGTAATAAAGATCACTTGGCGCAGATAAGCTTCATCGGTGTTCTGCCACAGCGCCGATTGCAAGGCCGGATACATATTGGTGCCGCCATCGGCTTTTAAGTTATCGACATAATCCATGGCCTGTTGCAGATTCTGAGCGTCGGCCAGAACCGGCTGCGGGAATAAGGTGTGGGTATCGCTATTAAACTCGATAACATTAAAGCGATCGCCGGGTTGTAGTTGCTCTAAGGCATAAAGAAGACTGAATTTTGCCTGTTTGATTGAAACACCCGACATCGACCCTGAGGTATCCACCACAAAGATCATTTCTTTGGGTAGGGCCAGGTTCAACACCTGCCCATTAGCACCTTTTAACTGAGGCGGCATGATCATCAACATCGCGTAGTCTTCACCATCGATACTCTCACTAAACACCGCCGCCTGGGGCTCTTGGCCCACCACCGGTTCCCAGCGCAGTACGAAATCGTGATCCATCGCTACCCAGTCGTTCAGCAAGTGAAACTCATACAGTTCATCACTGCGCTCTAAGATGATGTCGTGATATTGGCTATCTACTCCTTGTAGCGGCATACCCATGTTTAACTCGCCGGTGATCCGAATCGGGTTTACCAATTCAGCTTCAGTGGTTTCATCAAGCGTTGTATTGGCGGTATTTTGATTGGGCCGCATGTAAGGTGTTACGCGTTGAGCATCGGGCACTTCATCGGTGGCTGTAGCCCAGCCCATGCCTTGTTCGATCTGTAGGTTTTGTACTCCGCCATCGTTAAGCGCATTGGCTGCGAGTTCATTCCCCGGAATGTAGCGCGGCGTTAATGTCATGGGCATGCGCAGCTCGAAGCTACCTTGGTCGTAGCGCACGGTTTGCAAGTACTCAATGCTGATTTCTACCGTCTCGCCCGGTGCAATATTGGCCACGCTATTGGTAAATAAATTAGGGCGCTCTTGCTCCACTAAGCTGGCGGTACGGCCACTGGCTTTGGCTGCCTGGTAGATTTTCTTAGCCTCTTCACGTTCGCGAATCTTGCCCTCAATAATGCGTTCACCAATGCGAATGCGCATGTAATCCACCGCCGCATCTTCAGGTAAGGGGAAGGCGTAAATACCTTCCATCCATTCATCGCTGGTGTTTTCGAACTGCTGGCTGATACTCACCCGTGCCAGCATGCCGTTAATGCTGAAATGAGCACGGCTTTCCAACAATAAAGATTGAATATATTCACCACCGGTATCGGTTTTAAATAACAACTGGCCAGCGCTGATATCGTCTAGGCTCACCGTTTCTAAAGTGGCTTCGGCATGTTCTTGAGACTGATCTTGAGCTTGGCTCACCATGGGCATGGCCGCCATGCTGTGGGCCATGGCGAGGCCCTGGCTGGCTTGTGCCGGTGAAGACAGCGCCACTGCGCCCAAGCACAAGCCAGCCATGAGGTGTAAAAAAAGACCGCCGACTTCCCCGACATTGAGTCGGCGGCCCGACCGGGAGGATGGTCCCGAGAAAACTTGTGGCATGACTGCAGCCAGACCCAGTTCAGATTCCTGAGTGCGATCGAATGCCGGTGTTACTTGTGATAATTGGACGCGGCTCATTGCTTGATCTCCTGCCGTATGCGTTTGTTGAGGCTTATTCAAACAAAGCAAAAAGGCGCAGAGACGGCGGACTCGTGGCAATGTGATGATCAATTGTGGCGAAATATGGCAAGCAAGCTAAATCATTAATTTCATTAAATTTATAGACATATTTCGAGATTTAATCCGACACAAAAATAATCAGAGGCATGCAAAAGCGCTGCTTGCCGTTAAAATGCAGGTTCAAACCGCAAGCCTTAAGGAACACGTGAGTAAACATATCGCCATTGTGGAAGATGAGCAGACCATCGCCGATAACTACCGCGACGCGCTGCAACGCTTGGGTTATCGAGTGAGCCACTATTTAGATCGCGCCTCGGCCATCAACGCCTTCGATTTATCCTTGCCCGACTTGGCCATCATTGATATTGGCTTGGGCAATGATGTGGAAGGTGGCTTTGAGTTATGCCGCGAATTACGCAGCCGCTCGCCTCAGCTACCGATCATTTTCCTCACCGCCCGCGATAGCGAGCTGGACGTGATTTCCGGCTTGCGTCTGGGGGCCGACGATTACCTCACGAAAGACATCAGCTTGGCCCATATCAGTGCACGTATCGCCGCTTTATTTCGTCGCCTAGAAGCCTTAAGCACCAAAGTGGCTCCGCAAGATCAGCTGCAGCAAGGGCCCTTAAGCTTAGACACACGTCGCATGCAGGTGGCCTGGCGCGAGCAAGCCATTGACCTCACCGTTACTGAGTTTTGGATTATTCACGCCCTGGCTCAGCATCCGGGCCATGTGAAGAATCGACAACAGCTAATGGAAGCGGCCAACGTCGTGCTGGACGACCACACTATCACCTCGCATATCAAGCGAATTCGACGCAAGTTCCAACAAGTGGATGCCGAATTCCAAGCCATTCAAACCGCCTACGGAATGGGCTATCGCTGGCGCGAGTCATGAAGCTAAGTCATCAACTCATGGCAGTGAGCCTGCTGATGCTGGGTATTCCCTGGGCTGGCTGCCAATATTTACGCGAACTCGAAAGCGCATTGCGCCAAGGTCAAGAACAAGCGCTTCTGGCCAGCACCCGCGCCATCGCAGCCAGCTTTGCCAACGACCAAGCCTTGGCCAGCTTACCTAGCGCAAACGACCCATTGGCACCCTTGTATGCCGAAATTGTGGATTGGCCGCTCATTGTCGATGGTTACGATAACGATTGGCAGTCGCTGCCACCACGGCGCTTCACCGATCCACAAACCTACCCGGTCCGGCTACGTTTGCGTGCCGCTATTCGAGGTTCGGATTTATACCTCTACTTCCACGTTTTTGACGACTCGGTGCATTACCAAAACCGAGCGCATCCGGTGTTCGAAAACGGCGACCGTCTGGTATTACATACCGGCGATGGCGAGCGCTATGTTTTGCTTAGTGGCGCACCGGGCAAGCTGCCCGCTTATCGGCGCGAAAAGCAGCAATATCGTTTAGAACAAGCGATCGAAGCCCAATGGCAAGACAACAATCAAGGCTATAGCATTGAGTTGTCGATTCCACTCAATAAAGTCCATGGGCAATTGGGCTTTACCCTGCTGGATGAAGACGATAGCGGCACGATCCGCGCACGCTTAGGCAATATGGGAACCTACGAGCAAGCCACACCACCCTTGCTTTATCGCTCGCGCAGCCTGCATCAATCCTTAGATGTGTTTCATGCTTCCGGTTTGCGTTTACGCATTGTGAATCCACAACAATGGTTGGTGGCTGCCACCGGTTCTTTAGGCAGTGTAGAAAGTGACTACGGCAACTGGTTCCCGCGCTGGATTTACCGCAGTATCGTGCAAGAACCCCATGCCGCCTACCCACCGCTATCGCCGATCCCCGGCCAAGAAAATCAACCGGTAGTACGCAATGCCTTAGAAGGTAAAACCGATATTCATTGGTATCAAGATCCCGATAACGAACAACGCAGCATACTGAGTGTTGCCACGCCCATTATTCAACAGGGCAATATTAAAGCCGTGCTGCTGGCCGAAGAAAGCAACGAACGCTTCTTAGGCTTAACCGACCAAGCCTTCCAACGCCTACTATTGTTTGGTTTGATCGCTTTTATATTAACTGGCTTAGGTTTGATCACTTACATCGCTTGGTTGTCGGGCCGTATTCGTCGTTTAAGCCAAGCCACCGCGCCGATGATCGAGAGCCAAGAACTAAGCGTTGACGCCTTCCCGAAAAGTCGCGCACAAGATGAAATCGGCGATCTCACGCGCAACTTTCGCCAGCTGTTTACGCGCATACGTCATTACAACGATTACCTGCAAACCCTATCGCGCAAACTCACCCACGAGTTACGCACGCCTTTGGCAGTGGTACGAACTTCACTCGATAATTTAGAAGACGAACAAGTCGCCGAATCATCGCGGGTATACTTACAACGTGCACGTGATGGTGCTTCGCGTTTAAGCCAATTACTGACCGCATTAAGCGAAGCCACACGCATGGAAGAAGCCATTCAACAGGCCGATCAAGAGCCCATTAATATGGCGGCATTGCTGGATGAATTGGTTACCGTGTACCGGCAATTACATCCCGAAAAACGTATTGAGGTAAGCGGTATCTTACCCATGCATTTGGTGCCCACACGTAAAACCATTGCCGCAGCACCTGAGTTAATCGCACAGATGTTCGATAAGCTCTTCGCCAACGCGGTGGACTTTACCCCAGAGGGTGGCGAGATTCACTTTCATTACCACGAGCATAGTCGTCATGTGCTGATCGATGTGAGTAACGAAGGCGAATGCTTACCGGCGAATATACGCCATCAAATTTTTGATCAACTCATTTCATCGCGCGATCATCAACACCGCGCCAAAGGCAACGACACTCAAATACCCACAAGCCATCCGCCAGATACACCTTCTGTGCACTTAGGCTTAGGCTTATACATCGTGCGTTTGATTGTGGAGTTTCATCAGGGCCATATACGTGCCGAGAATCTACCCGATAAATCGGGTGTGGTGTTTAGCCTGAACTTGCCTTTAATTAATCGTAAATCAAGCGAGTAGTTGTATTACTGAAAGCCCATACGAATGACAATACTAATGCCGTTTTAATGGCTCGTATTAAGAAGCAAGCATTACGTGATACGCAAAATAAACAATATAAAAAAGCCGCGCGATTAATGATCGCGCGGCTTTTTTATTGAGGTATTGAATTCAGTCTGACTTCAGCAATCAAGCCAACTTAGTGAAT
>JAKSCJ010000090.1 GCA_022360675.1 Lysobacterales bacterium | reverse complement strand
CGCTGTTCTCGTGGTTTGCCGGTTGGTTGGTGAGTATTCGCTTGTTCGATCTACCCTACGCACCACGCCCCGGTTTATTCATCATCGGTTTAGTACTGGGCGCCAGTATTGTCACCATTACCGGGTGGCTGGGTAATCGTCGGGTCTTGCAAAGCAGTCCCATGGCGGTGCTACGCGCACCTTAGCGGGTCCAAGCTTTTACGGGTATCGGTAATGCGCTATAAAAAAAGGCCAGCACTTGCTGGCCTTTATCGTATTTCAAAATCTGCTACACGTTTTATTCAACGGCAAGCAGCTTAAACCTCTGCACCCAGGCATTCCTGAATATGCAGCCACTGCTCGGCGGTCACCAAAGGCTGTAGCGCTTGCGCTCGCTCTCGGAGCTGGGCTAAATCATCCGCCACCAGATTGGCATGACCCACTTTGCGCCCCGGCCGCGCCGATTTACCGTAGTCGTGCCAATGCAAGCCGGGAATGCTCATGAAAGCTTGGACCTTAGGCATCTCGCCAATCCAGTTCAACATGATGCTGGCACCGCGCGCATCGCAGCTACCCAAGGGCAAACCCGCCACGGCCCGTAAATGATTCTCAAACTGGCTGGTCACGGCACCATTTTGGCTCCAATGGCCCGAGTTATGCACGCGTGGTGCCATTTCGTTCACCAAGAGTTCGCTACCACGCACGAACAATTCCAGCGTTAACACGCCCACATAGTCGAAACGTTCCAGCAACTCTTGCAACCATGCCTGAGCCTGTTGGCTTAGCGCTTCGGGCAAACGGGCCGGAACGGCGCTGATGGATAACACCCCGCGATGGTGGCGATTACGTGCAATCGGATAAAACGCCACCTCGCCCTTGCGGCTACGAACGCCAATCACGGAACATTCGAAATCGAAGGAAACAAACTGCTCCAAAATAAGCGCTTGGCCACCCAGCTGTTGCCAGGCCGGTTCCAGGTCTTCTTGAGTACGCAGAACCACTTGGCCTTTGCCGTCGTAACCCATGCGGCGAGTTTTTAATACCGCAGGTAAGCCGATATCGTCCAAGGCCGCCAGTAAATCGGGCCGGGTATCCACCATGGCGAACTTAGGCGTGGCGATATTTAACTCGCGAAACAGGCTTTTCTCGTGCCAGCGGTCCTGGCCCAAAGCCAAGGCTTCACGGGCCGGGTAGACCGGACATTTGGCTTCCAGATAAGCCACACTTTCGGCGGGAACGTTTTCGAAGTCCCAAGTAATCACATCGCAGCGTTGCGCTAAGTCGTCTAACGCTGCTTGGTCGGTATAGTCTGCTTGTACGTGTTCTGCCACCTGGCTCGCACAAACGGCGGGGCTGGGGTCGAGAACGGTGAATTGCAGACCTAAGGGATAGCCAGCCAAGGCCATCATGCGGCTCAATTGGCCGCCGCCTAAAACACCAATGTGCATTAATCTTGCCGTGGGTCGGGTTGAGAAAGGACTTGCTCTTGACGCTGTTGGCGATAAGCCACCAACGCTTGCTGAAGTTCGGGGTCGTTCAGGCCCAGCATGGAAACCGCCAATAAGCCGGCATTGGTCGAACCTGCCGCGCCAATGGCTAAGGTGGCCACGGGAACGCCTGCGGGCATTTGCACGATGGATAACAAAGAATCGACACCATTGAGCACACGCGATTTCACCGGCACACCCAACACCGGCAGCGGCGTTAAACTGGCCACCATACCCGGCAAATGCGCAGCACCGCCCGCGCCGGCAATAATCACCTGTAAACCGCGATCAACGGCGGTTTTGGCGTATTCCACCATCACTTCGGGCGTGCGATGGGCCGATACCACTTGCACCTCGTGTTCTACGCCAAAATGCTCCAGAATTTTGACGCAGTGACTTAAAGTTTCCCAATCCGATTGAGAACCCATGATCACACCGACGCGCGGCTGACCCATATGCCGACTCCCGCTAAAAACGTCTAATTTACCAAACCTGGGGGTATTCCGTCTTGCTTGTTTTTAGAGAAAATTCACTGCTTGCGCTCAAGGCAAAAAGAGACAGGTTAAAATAAGAAACAAAGGTCGCTTCATTATCAATGCCAGCGCCCCCATATTGATCATCGAGCGCAAGCTTAAGTTGGGCTCCGGGTCCGACCAATGATCAGCCCAGCGATCAACAAACTCAGCAGTAAATTCACTGGAGAATCCATGAGCATCAGCCCTAAATTGCTGGATATTCTGTGCTGCCCCAGCAGTCATGTTCCATTACGCCAGCTCGATAGCAAACGATTGCAAAAATTGAATCAGGCCATCAACGAGCAACAAGTAGAAAACGTGAGCCACGAAACCGTAACTGAGGCGCTGGAAGAAGCACTCATCACCCAAGACGACAAAGTGATTTATGCCGTGTGCGATGGCATTCCGCATTTACTGCCTAACGAAGCCATCGCCACGCTGCAGTTCGAGCAATTTTAAGCGGCCGTCGCCTGATCGACTGCCCCCTTGAAATGGCTTTAGCGTTTCGCCGAAAAACCAGCCATTGCCTCGCCCTCTTGTTACCAGGCCCGCCAGGTTAAAACTTTAGATTGTTACCATGTCGAACCTAACGCACAACCACGCCGCCCGCGCTCACCATCTCCCCACTTACCATCTCATAGCCGCTCAAGTAGCCGCGGCCTTAGCTGAGGATATCGGCAGTGGCGATATCAGCGCCCAGTTGATTGCCGCTGAGACCACCATGCATGCGCGTTTAATCACCCGTGAAGCCGGTATTTTGTGCGGCACCGCGTGGTTCGACGAAACTTTGCGCCAAATAGACGAGCACATCGAAGTGCACTGGCAAGCCAGCGATGGCGATGCGGTAGAGCCCGAGCAAACCTTGTGTGAGCTCCGCGGCCCAGCACGCGGTGTTTTGACGGCAGAGCGTACTGCGATGAACTTCCTGCAAACGTTATCGGGCACCGCAACCGCTGCACACCGTTACAGCCAGCTGTTGGCGGGCACTAAGACTCGTTTGCTGGATACCCGTAAAACCCTGCCCGGTTTACGTTTGGCACAGAAATACGCCACTCGTTGCGGCGGTGCCGACAATCATCGCTTAGGTTTGTACGATCAGTTTTTAATCAAAGAAAACCACATTCACGCCGCAGGCTCCATTCGCCAAGCTGTGGAAAACGCGCGCCAGCTGCAAGCACAAACTTTTTTAGAGGTAGAAGTAGAAAACCTGGAGCAACTGGCCGAAGCCTGCGCCGCCGGGGCCGATCGCGCCATGTTGGATAACTTCCCTCTTGCCCTGTTAAAAGAAGCCATGGACAACTACGGCGAACAAATAGAGCTGGAAGCCTCGGGCAATGTGACCATTGGTGATCTGCGCATGGTAGCCGCCACGGGCGTACATTATGTATCTATTGGTGCCATCACCAAGCATGTTCGTGCGTTGGATTTATCGCTGCGTTACCAAGAGGTGGAGTCTTAAGCAAGCACGCATCGACGATCGTCAATGTTGTTGACGCTGGCTTCATTGGTGTGCTGAGCCTAGAGGCGTCAATATCAGGGGCGTCAATACCAGAGGATTCAAAAATAAGGCTGCGGCTCACGCAGCTTTAATGTGGCTTTAAATAAGGGCGTCCCTGCCGCACTCGTCGTCTTCCTGACCGTCCCCCTTACCGTTCTTGCCCCTTCATTGTTCGTGCGTCTGGCGGTGTTGAGCCCAACACCCGACGACATCAACAGAGGTTTAAGCCATTAACATTCATAGCACTTAAACCGGGCCGGATTGCAGCCGTTTCTGGTTCTGCCCCCCCATGGCCCTCTCAACATGACCATGAATTCAGTTCCAAAATAGCCCCGATCCACTCATCGCAATTTCACAGCTAGCCCTGCGAAACTTCCTTATGCTATCGATACGCTTTTGTCTTGTGCCCTCAAGACGAGAGCTATTGTGGCGATCCATAATTGCAGTACGATGACAAAAAAACCGGATTCTGGAGAGTGAAATGAACAATACCCATACACCGTCTTCAGGCGCTTTTACAGCAGATTTAGATAAAGTTTCGAAAGAGCACTATCGACATGAACTTCACCAACTCCATATCGAACTGGTGAAGTTACAACGGCATATTATTCAGCAAGAACTAAAAACTTTAATTATTTTTGAAGGCCGCGACGCCGCCGGTAAAGACGGCAGTATTAAACGCATTGTTGAACACTTAAGCCCACGAGAAACCCGTGTTGTGGCTTTGGGAAAACCCACCGAGCGCAATTTATCCAGCTGGTACTTTCAGCGCTATGTGGCACATTTACCAGCGGCTGAGGAAATCGTTATATTTAATCGCAGTTGGTATAACCGTGCCGGTGTGGAGCGGGTCATGGGTTTTTGTACCGACCAACAACTCAGCGACTTCTTCAATACGGTAGTGAACTTCGAGCAAATGCTCGTGCGCTCGGGAATACGGTTAATTAAGTTCTACTTAGATATCAGCAAAGCAGAGCAAACCGAACGTTTAGCCGCGCGTCGCAGCGATCCGCTTAAACAATGGAAGATCAGCCCTATCGATCAAGTGGCTTTAGAGCACTGGGCCGACTACAGCCAAGCACGAGACGATATGCTGAACCGCACCCATCATGTGGATTGCCCGTGGTATATCGTGCGCGCCGATCATAAAAAAACCGCACGCCTGCAAATTATTCGTACCATATTGAACTTGCATCAGTACGCCGATGCCGAGCCGCAGTATCAATCCATAAATGCGCAGATTATTCGACCATTTTCACCCAGTTACTGCCACGATGGCTTTTTAGCCCAAAGTTAGCCGCCGTAGATGCTTGCCGCCTATTCCCCCAATAAGCAATCCATATCAAGGCACTGTTGAGGCATCTTAGTTATGGTTGTTACAGCTCTTAACGCCAGCAGTGAAAAAATGCCTTTCTTCATCGCTCTCAATCACATAGACTGCTGCCACTTTCTTTCGCTGCCTTAAGTGGTGGCCTATTCGCACGCACAGCGACGAGCCCGATTATGAATCTAAGCATACGCACGAAAACCCTGCTCTTGGCATTAAGTTTGGGCGCTACAAGCAACGCCCAAGCGCACATCGAAGCCATTTTAAGCAGCCCTAATCAAGCCTTAATGGCACGACAAGAATCGCTGTGGACCGTGCTTTTCACCAATAGTGGTGATCATGTGGAAGCTTTCGTCGCGCCTGCGCAATTAAACGCGTATTGGCAACAGGGCGAAGAACGCCATGTGCTGAGCTTCCAACGCCACAGCGCCGAAAACCCGAGCCAGCTCAAACCCCAGGCGGTAATGCCCGTGATGTACTCCGTCACCCTACCCCAGGGTCTGGATGCGGGTATCGCCTCGGTTTATCTGCAAGAAATGCCAGATCGGGCCGTCACGGTGGTGTTAGCCCAAGACGACAGCGCACTGATAGCCGCTGTGGACGACCAAGGCCAAATCATCACAGACCATGCCATCACCGACGACGAAGCCGACGACACACCATTTGTGCAGGTAGCCGCCACCAACGAGAGTATCGACGAAGACGTGGGGCGTAATAACTTCATCGATAACTTCTACGCCTACGAGCCTTTGTATTTTCTCTTCGGCACCGATCCCAACAACGCTAAGTTTCAAATTAGCTTTAAATACCGCTTTGTAGACGACGACAGCGAGTTCGCCCAAGAGCACCCTTGGTTAAGCAGCTTCTATGTGGCCTACACCCAAACCTCGTTTTGGGATTTAGAAAGCGAATCAACTTATTATTATTATCACTGAGTCTTTAAAATAATCCCTTTTAAGTTTTTTTCAACTATTTTTCTAAACTTTTTT
>JAKSCJ010000019.1 GCA_022360675.1 Lysobacterales bacterium | reverse complement strand
CGTTTTTCTTAATCTCCCCTCAAAACAAAGATTGACACTTGCCAGCTGAAACAAATGAATGGGCGAGTCGTGGTGTTTTGTGGCTAAAAGCCACACTCTAAAGCTCGCGACAAGGACCATTTAAGTCGCTGCATTCAGTGAACGACAACAACATCTAGTTAAGGCTCGAACACTGTTTTGTTGAGCAGACCGAGCCTCAGCCATAACTGCTGCGTTTGTGATCTGTTCATTAAAAACGAGGGGGAGCACAGGTGAACAACGTCGGGGTCGATGCCGCTACAGAACTGACAAGCACCGAAGAAATTGCGCACAAGATTCAACAGGGCGATCTAGCTGCTGAACAAGAGTTAGTCAGCCAATATGGGCCAAGGGTTGAGTTTATTTTAAAACGCCACTGCCGTGACCCAACCATGGCTGCCGATCTTACGCAAGAAACATTGATGATTGCACTCAATAAATTACGCCACGAAGGATTGAAACAACCCAAAAAGCTCGCCGCATTCTTGCATCGCACGGCAATGAATCTGGCCACCGGCGAGGCACGTACTTTTTACCGCCGCAACACTTTCACCGATACCGAACTCATCCAACAACAATTAACCAATGAGCCATCCTTGTGTGAGGCCTTAGAGCGCGAGGAATTGCGCCAGATTGTCCGCAATTTACTGGGCGAGCTAAAAAGACCGCGCGATCAGCATATTTTGTACCGTTACTATTTAAGCGAAGAAAGTAAAGAATTGATTTGTGCGGATTTTGGTGTCAGCCACCACCATTTCGATCGGGTACTTCACCGGGCAAGAAATCGTTTTCGCGATCTCATTGTGAAGCATCTCGGTAAGGATTTTAGCTATGAGTAAGGCCCTGCAAATGGGTGCTCACTCCACGGCAGCATCCCCCATATTTCTTCTGCTGATATTAGGTTAAGTCCATGTGTACATCAAACGACCAGTATGCCCAACAAGCCGCACGATATCTGCGCGGTGACCTGAGTCCTGATGAAACTGTCACTTTTGAAGTGGCGCTAATTGATAACCCCAGGCTCTTTGCTGAGGTACAACTCCAACAACAGTTCATCATGGGGTTACAAGATTACGTCTTAAAGCAGCCGGCGAGAAACCACCGCAATAAACGCAGCTACCGTTTATTCAGCCTATCCTTAGCGGCCGCCATTGTCTTTATGGTTACCGTGATTTGTTCGGGCCAAAGCGATCACGAGGCACCACCCACCTTAGCCGGACCACCCGGCAAAATCCATATCATCAATGCGCCCGACCCTATTGCGGTAGCTATTCATAGCGAGGCATTGTTGCCAGCTAAACGGCACACAGTCCAGGAACAACAAACGATTTTGATCTTACATGCACCCAGCAGCGCTCAACTGCTGGTATTAGCGACCGACACCAGCAGCGAAAAACTGGTATCGACACAACATCACCTCTAGCTTTCCGCATGCAATACGATACGATTCCCTTCACTATCTAGCACCACTGCACGCTGTCCAAACTCACCAATAGCATGGGGTGCTTGCACAACACGACCAGCGCAGGCGGTTACTTGTGCCACGGCTTCATCCATGCGGCCATTAACATTGAAATAAACCATAATGCCATCGGCCGATGGGCGCTGTTCTTCGCTCTCAAACAAGCAGCCTGCGATATCACCACTTGCATGCTGCATCACCGCCACACCTGGATATTCTTCGCTAAAAGCAACTGCCAGCACCTGACTGTAGAACTGGGTGGCCCGAGCTAAATCCAAGACCGGTATATCAAACCAAACGATACGGTTCATCAACAGCTCCTGATTGGGAAGTAAACACCACGAAATGGTCCTTGAGCAGGCTCCGCTCGAACTCAGCGTCAACGCATTAATGCACTACTGTTGAAGCAATTCACGCTCGGCGGCATCCAAATTACCGTGCCGCACGTCTTTTCCATGCACGAGGTAAATCACATATTCGCAGAGATTTTTGGCATGATCGCCAATGCGCTCCAACGAACGCGCAGCCCACATGGAATCCAACACGCGTCGTACGCGGTGGGGATCTTCCATCATGTAGTCGATACATTGCCTGGCGATAGCCTCGTATTCGCGATTAATGAGTTTGTCTTCACGAATAATACGTAAGGCGGTATCCACCTCAAGCCGCGCGAAGGCATCTAAAGCGCTGCGCACCATTGCCTGTACGGCTTGGCCTAACTGATCAATTTCACGATACCCACCGGAGGGACGATCTTGCCCGGCCAATGACACCGCTAAATGGCCAATTTTCTGCGCCTCATCACCCATGCGTTCTAAATCGGTACTGGCTTTAATGATGGCGATCACCAAGCGTAAGTCGCTGGCAGCAGGTTGGCGGCGCGCCAAAATACGACTGCATTCTTCGTCGATGGTAATTTCCATCTGATTGACTCGATCGTCGGTTTGCACCACGGTTTCGGCCAGTTGGCTATCACCTTCCACCAGCGCTTGCAGCGCTTGGTTAATTTGCTGTTCCACCAAACCGCCCATACTCAACAGCTGGCTACGTACCGCTTCCAGTTCTTGATTGTATTCATGGGAGATATGTTGGCTAAGGCTACGTGTATCCATGGCTAGATCCGCTGGTTTATTCAGGGTACGACAAGGCTATGCAGGCTAGGTATCACCCGTGTTATCCATAACGACCGGTGATGTAGTCTTCGGTTTTCTTTTGCCTGGGCGTGGTAAAGACGGTGTCCGTATCACCAAATTCCACCAACTCGCCTAAATGCATAAAAGCGGTGAAGTCCGACACACGGGCGGCTTGTTGCATATTATGGGTGACAATAAGGATGGTGACTTGTTCCTTCAACTCAGACAGCAATTCCTCAATATTGGCGGTAGCAATCGGATCCAACGCCGAGGTAGGTTCATCCAATAACAGCAACTCAGGTTGTGGTGCCAAAGCGCGGGCAATACATAAGCGCTGTTGCTGGCCACCCGATAACGTCATGGCCGAGTCTTGCAAACGGTCGCGGGTTTCGGCCCACAGCGAGGCTTGGCGCAGCGCGCCTTCCACCCGTTCTTCAATAAAATGGCGATCCCGAACACCGCGCACCTTTAAGCCGTAGGCTACATTTTCAAAAATCGTCTTCGGAAAAGGATTTGGCTTTTGGAACACCATGCCAATACGCAAGCGCACTTCTAAGGGATCGACTGCTTTGCTGATGATATTGATGTCATCGGGTTTCAGCAGAATCTGGCCTTCGTAGCGGCTTTCAGGGTAAAGGTCGTGCAAGCGATTAAAACAACGCAAGAACGTACTTTTGCCGCAACCAGAAGCCCCAATCAGCGCAGTAATTCGACGCTCTGCCAAATCCAGGCTCACCCGATTCAACGCCTGTGCATCGCCATAGTAGAAACTTAATTGCTCCACACGAGCTTTTACGGCTAAAGCTTCTTTGGGGTCGATGTGAGAAATGGCAGCCAATGGGGATATCCGTTATTAGTGCTGTGGTCTGAAAACCGAGTTGTACCCCACCATAACACCGAAACTCGGTCGGTTACATGACCATGGCACACATCGTCGAGCATTCATATAGACAAATTCTCTCATGATCCCTACCACTGTACCCGCCGCCGATAACGATAGCGCAAATAAATGGCCGTGGCATTCATGCATAAAGTGAGTGCAATCAACACCAAAGCAGCAGCTGCGGCATTGGCGTGGAACTCGGTTTGTGGGCGCGATAGCCAGTTGAAGATTTGAATGGGCAACAAGGTAAATGGCGCGTCTAGCCAATTGAAATTAATGTAGGGGAATTCGCCACCGATGGGCGCTTCGGGCAAGAAGGCGATAAAGGTTAAAGCACCGATGGTAATGACTGGTGCGGTTTCACCGATGGCTCGAGACAAACCAATAATAATGCCCGTCAAAATACTGCCGGTGGAATACGGCAATACGTGGTGCGCCACCATTTGCCATTGGGTCGTACCCATGGCGTAGGCCGCTTCTCGCATATTGCGTGGCACGGCGCGAATGGCCTCACGGGTGGCTACAATCACCACCGGAATAATCAACAAAGCCAAAGTTAAACCCGCCGCCGCAATACTTTGCCCCAGGCTGAAGCGGTTCACAAATAAACCCAGTGCTAATAAACCGTAGATAATCGATGGCACCCCGGCCAGGTTACTCACGTTGATTTCGATTAAATCGGTCAGCCAGTTACGGCGTGCGTACTCTTCTAAATATAAACCGGCAGCCACACCCAATGGCACCGCCACAAAAGCAGTAACCAACATCACCAGTAAAGTGCCGATCCACGCCGAGTAAATTCCGGCACGCTGCGGAAAACGCGACGGAAACTCGACAAAAAACTCCAGGCTCAAGCGCGGCAAGCCATCCACTAATAACTGCGCCAGCAACAACACTAAAGTCAGCACGGCGGCTAGCATAATCAGCAAACCCGCCAAGGCAAACCAACCGTCGCGGCGTTTACGCCGTGCCAAAGCCTCGCTAATAGCGGCCTCGGGCATTGGGTTATGGCTTTGAGCGGGGCCACGACGCGAGCGAGCACGTAAGCGGGCCATGCCTAATACACCTCCCGTATCCGTTTACGCAGCAACAAACCCAAGGCGTTAAATAGCAGCGTAATAGAGAACAGGGTTAAACCCACCGCAAAAATGGTTTGATACGCAATACTGCCGTGGGGTACATCACCCATACTCACCTGCACGATATAGGCGGTCATGGTGGCCGCAGGTTCTAAGGGGTTCATAGTGAAATTGGGTTGTAAGCCCGCCGCAATAGCCACCACCATGGTTTCGCCAATGGCGCGTGACATCCCTAAAATATAAGCGGCCGCAATACCCGAAAAAGCCGTGGGAAACACCACCCTAGATGCCGTTTGCAGGCGGGTTGCCCCCATGGCATAAGAGGCCTCGCGCAGTTGGCGCGGCACCGCCCGCATGGCGTCTTCACTGATAGAGCTGATATAGGGAATAATCATCACGCCCATCACCAACCCCGGCGCCAGCAAATTAAAGCCAGGTAACTCGGGCATTAGCTTTTGCAACAATGGGGTGACAAACAACAAGGCGAAGTAACCGTAAACCACGGTGGGGATCGCACCTAACAGCTCCAAAACGGGCTTCGTGGTATCGCGCACTTTAACCGGTGCAAACTCGCTTAAATAAATCGCCACTAAAGTGCCACCTGGTACTGCCACCAACAAAGCAATCGCGGCCACCACTAATGTGGCAGACAACAGCGGCAAGATGCCGAAATGCGCATCACTAAACAGCGGCGTCCATTGGCGATCCGTTAAGAAGCTCAGCAAAGGCACTTGGCGAAAAAACTGAATCGATTCGCTCAGCAAGATATAAACAATAGCCACCGTCACCAAAACCGATAAAGCGGCAGCCAAAAATAATATCCGGCGCACCCAACGATCGACACGTTGGCGTTTGGCGAGATGCGCTTTGGTGGTGGCCGAAACACTGAGCTGAGCCATTACCGTTAGTGGCTCATGAGCCATAGTGATTCGCCTTATTAAGAATTGTGATGGGCGTATCCTCACACACTGAGCTCATAACCAAGCAGCTGTTTTTAAGGTCATTATTTTTTCCTAGCGCATTCACAAAAGATGCAAAGCCTGCTCCACACTCACCACATGGCCTGCGTCGTCACGGAAGCGGCTGCCGGTGCGCTCTTGGTTAAGAATATCTAAAACCCGTTCATAAGTGGCTTCTGCTAAAGGAATATAACCCACCCAGGTGATAATTTCGGTGCGATTTTTCGGTGCGAAGAAAAAATCGAGAAAACGACGCACGCCTTTCTGCTGTAGCATTTGCGTATTCACATACATAAACACTGGGCGCGATAGCGGTTGATACGCACCGCCGCGCACGCTATCCAAAGACGGCAGTACCGCATTTCCCTGCTGATTAATTACCGCCAACGCTTTGAGCTGATTCGAGTTTTCGTGATAGTAAGCGAGCCCAAAATAACCCAGAGCAAATTTATCATTAGCCACACCACGCACTAAAATATTATCGTCTTCACTAGCGGTGTAGTCGCCCCGGCTGGCGCGCTCGTCGCCGTTGATAACTGCGGTGAAGTAATCAAACGTTCCTGAGTCGGGCCCGGCCCCGTATAAATTGAGTGAGGCATCGGGAAAGTCAGGATTTAGATCGCTCCAGCGGGTTACCCGCCCTTGCGCCTGGGGTTCCCAGATTTGCTTTAAGGTGGCCACATCTAAGGATTGAACCCACTGGTTGTGCGGATGAACCACCAAGGTGATGGCGTCGTAGGCAATAGGCAGCTCAATAAAGTTGACACCCGCGCGCTGGCAGTTACGAATCTCAGAAGCTTCAATAGGACGTGAGGCATTGGCAATGGCCAACTCACCACGGCAAAATTTCTTCAAACCGCCCCCTGAACCCGAGATACCCACAGTGACATTCACCGCGCCCTGCTCGGCGATCTGGAACTCTTCAGCCATGGCTTCGATGATGGGATAAACCGTACTGGAACCATCGATCTGAATCAGCTCTGCACTTTGCCCACTGCCCGCTTTACGACAGCCAGCCAGCATGAGCACTGCCAAACACAACAGGCAAAGAACACACCCAGCAGCAAAGCGTTTTTGAGCCAAAAATTCCATGGGTTTAGCTTAGAGAAAACTGGCGATAATAGCGATCTTTTACGTCAATGCGATGACAAAAACCGATAAATAACCGATAAAAAAACCCGTTTTATCCATACGTATCCGTACGCTCATACAAGATGTAGCATGCATCGCCGGAGGCACCACGGCCTCCGGCGTTAACGATGCGTGTTTCAAGAACACCCTGCTCTCAACACTCGTCACTAAATCTTAGTGCTGCGGTAACCAGCGCGGCTGGCTTTGGCGCGACAGCACTAACTTCATTAACGCAGGCACCACCACCAGCGTTAGCAGTGTGGACGCAATTAAGCCCGAGATAATCGACCACGCCATGGGCGGCCACAAGGTGCT
The DNA here is from genome assembly GCA_022360675.1 of Lysobacterales bacterium. Lineage (GTDB taxonomy): Bacteria > Pseudomonadota > Gammaproteobacteria > Xanthomonadales > Wenzhouxiangellaceae > JAKSCJ01. The sequence goes on along the minus strand of JAKSCJ010000019.1, from coordinate 785 downwards.
GCGGGTAAAGGTGAGCGGCAAGAGTCCCGCCACGGTGGTGGCTGTGGTCAACAAAATCGGGCGAATACGGCGCGCTACCGCTGCGGCCACGGCTTGTTCAGCGCTTTGTCCGCGTTCTAAATGTTGATCAATAACATCGATTAACACAATGGCGTTGTTCACCACAATACCGGCTAAGGCCACCACACCTAACATGGCCATAAAACCAAACGAATAACCGGTTAACAACAAGCCTGGTACCACGCCCGCCACAGCCAAGGGAACGGTGATTAACACAATACCCACCCGGCGAAACGAATTAAACTGCATCAATAAGAAAAACAGCAGCAAAATAATGCCCAAGGGTAAGGTGTTAAATAAAGCCTCATTCGCTTTACCCGAAGACTCTTGAGCACCACCTTCCACCAGCTCCACACCCTCGGGTAATGGTTGCTCGCTAAGCTTTTGGTATAGAGCCTCAAACACGGCGGCGTAAGTTTTTCCGCCCTGAAGCTCGCTAAACACGGTGACTGCCGGCTGTAAATTAAAGTGGTGGCGAACAGCGGGCTGCCACTGAATTTGCCCGCGTCCTAGTTGCTCTAGGGGCATGGCTTGACCTTGGCTATTCCACGCATGCACGGAATCGAGCTCATTTAAAGGAAAGTACTCGCCTTCGACCGAACGCATAATGAGCGGGATAGGATCATCCAATGCGCGATAAGTAGCGATCTGCAAGCCTTGGCTTTGGCGCGCTAAAGCTTGGGCGATTTGGCTACGATTGAGTTGGGCGGCACCTGCTTGTGTAT
>JAKSCJ010000022.1 GCA_022360675.1 Lysobacterales bacterium | reverse complement strand
GGCGGCGTGACCACAAAACCAAACACGAAATTTCGCTTACCCTCGGGCAGGTAATCGGCATCGGGTGCCAGCACAATGCCCACCAATAAAGGAATGGCGGTTAAGCCCACGATCCAACCCACGCGGCGCTTGGGCGTGTCGGTGATGGTCATCACTTTACGCGTGACCCAAGCCCACCAGTGCTCGTGGTTATCGTCCATCTTGGCATTGCCCAACAGACGTTGAGCTGCAGCGGGAATCACCGTCACTGCCACCACCAAAGAAGCCACCACAGCGGCAGAAATAGTGATGGCGAGATCGCTGAATAACTGACCGGCCTCGTCGCGCAAGAACACAACGGGCAAGAAAATCGCCACCGTGGTGGCAGTGGAGGCCACCAGCGCGCCCCACACCTGGTTCACCCCGCGCGACGCGGCTTCCTGGGGGCTGCGTCCTAGTTCACGGTGCCGCACGATGTTTTCCAGCACCACGATGGCAGCATCCAACACCATACCGGTGGCAAAGGCCAAGCCCGCCAGCGAAATAATATTCAGTGTGCGGCCCAAGGCATCCATGATGACGAAAGACGCCAACAGACACAGCGGAATGGCCAAACCCACAATTAAAGTGGCGCGCAGTTTTCGCAGGAACCACCACAAAATACCCACCGCCAAGAACATACCCAGCAGCAAGTTATTACGCACCATTTCGATGGCCTGAATAATGTACACCGAGGCATCGTAAGACTGGCTCATGACCAAGCCGCGTGGCTCCAGCTCGTTTTTGCGCAACTCTTCCACGGTTTGGCGCAGCTCGGTGGCAATATCCAATACATTGGCACCGCTTTCGGGAATCACATTCACCGCAATAGAAGGGCCACCGTTTTGACTGAACACACCGCTGCGATCTTGCAGGCTCAGCTCCACATCGGCCACATCACGCAGACGAATCGCCCGGCCGTCGCGCCATTCCAACACTAGTTCGCCCAGCTCGGCCACTTCCATCTTGCCAGCAAAGCGAATGGTGTATTGGCGTCGGCCCACTTCGCTAAAACCTGCCGAAACATCTTGGTTATTGCCCACATTGGTGCCCACGGCACTGAGGTCGATTCCTAAGCTGGCGGCGCGATACGGATCAAAAGTAATACGCACCTCATACGGGCGACCACCGAAAGAACCACTGCTAGTGACGCCAGGAATACGTTCAAAACGAGGCCGAATGACTTCATCCACGAAGTCTTGATAACTCACGATATCGCGTAAATTGCCCTCAGCTGGTTGCACGGCAAACCAAGCGATGGCATTACCGCGCTGATTACCGCCCAAGCGAATGGTGGGTTCGTTGGCATCTACCGGATAACGCGGCACCTGATTGAGGCGGTTAATCACCTCCAGCATGGCGCGGCTCATATCGGTATTGATATCGAATTCGATATTAATACCGGCACTGCCCTGGCTGGCAGTGGAGGTAATGCGTCGTGCACCGGGCAAACCGCGTAACACATCTTCCTGCGGTTCAAGAATTTCGGATTCCACCTCTTGCGGTGCCGCCGCCCGCCAGTTGGTGTTGATGGAAATTTCCGGGCGCTGCACCTCGGGGGTGAGCTGGATCGGCAGACGCTGCAGGCTGAGCCAGCCAAAAATCAGCATCAAAATACCGCCAACCACAACAGCAACACGGTTTTGCAGAGATAAACGGGTTAGGATCACGTTATTGTCCGGCTATACAGGTTAGTCTGGGCGTAGATGATGAGCCCGGCCTGGGATATAAGATGAGGGTAAGCGCCATAATTTTCACTGATTCATGTCATCATGAACAGCATCCTGCGCCTGACAGTATGTGCACTGCGGCAGGTTGGCATAACGCACCGAGCGATCAACTTTAATGGCCCTCATCGAGTAAAAATCAACACCTTAAACCGAGTGTTGACACTAAATTCGCAAACCAGTCAGCGCAGCCCTACTTGACGCCAGCTGTATTCGCAGTTATCAAAACAGGCACAAGTAAGACCACAGCAGCCGATTAAAGGTTGCGTTACGACCAGCGATTCGTCTCAGCAAATCAACCATCGATACGAGTTGCGCATTTTTCAAAGAGTGGATATGACTGAATTCGATTACATCATCGTTGGTGCAGGCTCAGCCGGTTGCGCGCTGGCCAACCGACTCAGCGCCCAGGGAAATCAGCGGGTTTTATTACTGGAAGCCGGCGGCCGCGACTGGAATCCGTTTATTCATATGCCTGCGGGTTTGGCACGTTTAGTAAACCACACCGGTGTGAACTGGAACTACGAAACCGAGCCCGAGCCCCATTTAAATGGCCGTCGCCTGTTTTGGCCACGCGGCAAAGTGCTGGGCGGCAGTAGCAGCATCAACGCCATGTGCTACATCCGTGGTCAGGCCGAAGACTACGACGAATGGGCAAAGGCCGGTAACCCGGGCTGGAACTTCGACTCCGTTCTACCTTATTTCAAACGAGCTGAAGATCAACAACGCGGCGCGTCGGAATATCACGGTGTAGGTGGCCCCTTATCAGTTTCGGATCTGCGCCACAAAAACCCTTTAAGCGAAGTGTTTATCGAAGCGGCTATCGAAAGCGGCTTCCCCGGTAATCCCGATTTCAACGGCGCACAGCAAGAAGGCTTTGGTTACTACCAAGTAACCCAACGCGAAGGCCGCCGCTGTAGCACCGCCGTGGCTTATCTGGAACCCGCTCGCGAGCGCGAAAACCTCACGGTACAAGTACGTGCCCATGTGGAAGCTATTTTATTCGATGGCCAACGCGTACGTGGGATTCGCTATCGCCATCAAGGTCGTAGCGTTGAGGTGGCGGTCAACGAAGAACTCATTCTCTCGGCTGGTGCCTTAAACACACCCCAGTTGCTGATGTTGTCGGGTATTGGTCCTGCCGATCATTTGAAGGGCATGGAAATCCCGCTTCAACATCATTTACCCGGCGTGGGTGCGAATCTGCAAGATCATTTGGATATCTGCACCTTACAAGCCTGCACCCAAAAACTGACCTACGACCACATCAATGAAATTGGCGTGGGTTTGAATTATTGGGTCACTCACAGCGGCATCGGTAGTTCGAATATCGCCGAGGCCGGTGGGTTTCTCACCAGCCGCTTAGGCGAAGCCGGTCGCCCCGATATTCAGATGCATTTTGTACCCGCCCAGCTGGACGACCACGGCCGCAACCGCCTACCGGGCCATGGTTACACCGTGCATGCCTGTGCCTTGCGCCCACGCAGCCGGGGTCGAATTTTACTGAGTTCGCGCGATCCGGCAGCGGCACCGCATATTCATGCCAATTACCTCAGCGATGCCTACGACGAAGCGATGATGCTGGAATGCGTCAAGCTCAGCCGTCAGATCTTGGCCGCCAGCGCTTTCGAGCCCTACCGTGGCGATGAAATTTTCCCCGGCAAGGCCGTCCAAAGCGATGCCGAATTAATGGAATTTGTGCGCCGCAAAGCCGAGAGCATCTACCATCCGGTGGGCACCTGCCGCATGGGCCAAGACGACCACAGCGTAGTGGATGCCGAGCTGAAAGTGCATGGTATTGAAGGTTTGCGTGTAGCCGACGCCTCCATCATGCCCCAGTTGGTGAGCGGCAATACCAACGCCCCCACCATTATGATTGCCGAAAAACTCAGCGATTTATTGCTCGCCAAACATCGCAACAAAGACGAACAAGAAGACGCTTTATTAGCTTGGTAAGCAAGCAATATCAGGCCATCAGCAGGCGCGCTGCTGGTGGCCGCTTTCATCACTCCAAATCTACACCCCCGTACCATTCCATAAGGTTGTGAGATCAACCCGGCGCTTCACCGGTCTCTACCCCCGTAGACTGAATCTAGGAGTGAGCAGTGAAGGCCTTTTTCTCAATTGTATTAGCCGCAACCCTGTTATTTAGTGCCAGCCACAGTCTGGCTGCGGGTAGCGAAAAGAGCTTTACCCCACGTAAAGCACCGGCGTTTACTTTGGCCAATGTGGATGGCGAGCAAATCGAATTTCCTCGTCGCGCCGCTGAAGGTGTCGATATCTATTTCTTTTGGGCCACGTGGTGCCCGTACTGCAAAGCGCTGATGCCACATTTGCAAAGCATGTTGGACGAATACGGCAGCAATGTTCGTGTTTACGCCATGAACATTCGTGAAGACGGCGACCCCAAGGCTTATTTGGAATCCCAAGGTTACGATTTCATGCTGATGCCCGATGCCGATGCCGTGGCGAAAATGTACAACGCCATGTCGACCCCCGGCGTTTTTGTGGTCGACAGCAATGGCATGGTGCGGATGAGTTTGTACGAATTATTGGGCCAGAAAGAACCCGGTTATGACAAACTGAATAATCGTCAGAAAGCTGCGCGTCGCGGCCCTTGGTGGGGTGCGCAAATTCGCCAGGCGGTGGATCAAGTGTTAAACCCTGGCCGGCGCGAATTCGCTCGTCGCTAGCTTTTTCCTAAAGGAAAGTGTCCTTTAGGAAAAACGATCAAAGCCCATGGCAAGCAGAGTGCCATGGGCTTTTTTTATTTGCTTTTTTTACTCATTGGCGTGTAGCTGATTGGGTATCAGCTTCAGTGGATGTTGGCCAGTGGATGTTGAATCATAGCTCACAGTGGCTAGCGCTATGGCGCTGCCAGCACTTGGGCCAAGATAGCGCTATCCACATTACCGCCGGTGAGCGGCAAGCCAATTTTTTGCTGCGCGAACTGGGCCTCTTGTTGCCTTAAAGCGGCGAGTGCGGCAGCGGCCGAGCCCTCGGCGGCATTGTGGGTGGTTTGCATGTACAAACGCATCGACGCTGCAATTTCTGCCTCGCTGACGGCGAAGAAGTCTTCCACACCCGCCAGCATGATACCCAAGGCTTGTTCATCGGGCACCGAACAAGCCAAACCATCGGCAAGCTCTGTACGCGAAACCTGGCTGATCACCTGCTTGGCTTGGAACGAGCGCAAGTACGCGGGCGCTTGCTCGGCCACCACACCATAGACGCGGGTCGATAAACCCATGAGGTCGCGTACTAAAACCGCCGAGCAAATCCCCGAGCCCATGCCCACGGGCACCAGCACGGCGTCTAGATCGCCATGCTGACTAAAAAACTCATGCCAATAAGTGGCCACACCCAGCACTAAGTCGGGATGAAAGGGTGGCACCATGGCCAAACCCTCAGCCTCTGCACGACGTCCGGCTTCTTCGCGCGCTTCTTGAAAGCTTTCGCCGTACTCCACCAATTCGGCCCCTAGGGCTTTCATCGCTTGGTTTTTTTCCACGCTATTGCCATGAGGC
>JAKSCJ010000326.1 GCA_022360675.1 Lysobacterales bacterium | reverse complement strand
GGCGGTTTCTTCCAAATACGGCCCCAACATGGTGTTTAAGATAGGGTCGTCAAACCAGCCCAAGGTGGAATAAGCGGGCGTATCCAAGACCAAGGCATCGTAGCCTTGTAAGTCGTAACGGTGTGCCATTTGAATGGCTTTATGCGCTTTAAAATAGCCACGGTAACTTTGGCAACCCACCAATGGGTAACACCATTGCTTAGGCTCTAAAGATAGCTCTGGTGTTACCACTAAAGTCCAAACCGCTGCATCGCGTTGTAAATCGGCGTAATCGCGATAACTGCCGTTGTCGGGTAAGTGGAGTTGTGCGCTGGCAAATTGTCGTGCTGCTTGCAGGTAGCGTAGCTGTTGAGCCAGTTCCTCTGGAGTGGCGGGATTGCTCAGTAGCTCACCGATATCTTCCCGGCGTTGCAAGATATCCCATTGCCCGCGTGCCGCCTGGCCATACCAATTAATACTGGAGCAGGCGCCCAGTAAATACAGTAGGCCTAAGAGCAAGACGATATGCACAACACGGCGCCGCCACAAACCTCGCAAGAGCTTTGTCGGCATGGCTTGGTCGCTGGGTTTAGGCGAAGTATTCACAAGTTCTAAATGGCTTGGTTTGTGATTGGTGTTTTAATTGGCTTAACTTGGGTACACATCATGGTGCATGGCTGCCGGGTTAACGACTGCCGGTTCTAGCGCCGTGCATTCTCAACTTGGCTTGGCTTAAGATAGCTGAGTTTGCCGGGTTAACAAGTGCTGCGCTAGTTCTTAAAGCGCAACATTGGCAACTTCACAGGGAAGGCAACCACGACATTCAGGTCATGCCCCAAGGCGTGGCCGTGAAAACGATTCACATTGTGACTCATTTATCTGGGAACGATCACCATGAGTGAAATTAAAAAAGAACAACCACCGGCCAGCGTGGTGAAAAGTTCAGAAGAGTGGCGCGAGCTGATTTCAGAGCGCGCTCCCCAAGCGGCGGAATTAACCTATCGCGTCACTCGCGAAGGAGCCACCGAGCGACCTTTCACGGGGCGCTATGTTAAGCGGCCGGGGGCAGGGCGTTATTACTGCATCTGCTGTGATGCACCGCTATTCGATGCCGATACTCAGTTTGACTCGCGCTGCGGTTGGCCGAGTTTTTTTGCTGAACTGGCTGGCGACCGCATTCGTCGTATCGACGATTTCAGCCACGGTATGCATCGCATTGAGGTGCGCTGCAGCCAATGCGATGCCCACTTAGGCCATGTCTTTCCCGATGGCCCCGAGCCCACTGGCGAGCGCTATTGCATTAACTCGGTGTGCTTGCGCTTTGAGGCCAGTGCCGAGTCTTAGCCCCTGAGTTATAGCCGATGGCACGCTCATCCATCGGCAATGATCGCTTTGCGGCGCTGCAATATACTTAGGCTTGGAATTGCAAGCCTTGGGCCGACAGCACGTAGCGCGGCGCTAAAGCACTTTGTTGTGCTGATGACGACGAGTTTGCCGCTTCTTCCCAGTGTTGCCAGAGCTGCGCATGGAGTTCTGGACTCAACTGCCCCGGATGTTGCTCACACAACCAAATAATATGGCGCTGGGGTAAGTGCTGCTTACCTTCAGGATATTGTAAATGGGCTATATCAATGGATGATGCAGTGTCGATATCGTGTTGTTGCTCGAAAACCATCGGTAATAAACGTTGCAGCCAAACGCTGGGTGCCGGACACGGGCTGTAGATTCGATCCATACCCAATTCCACCAGAGCCACCATCAGTGCGCCACCATGACCGCCTTGGAGAACTAGTGTGGGTAATTGGGTTTGAGGCGATTCTTGCTGATGCTCGTCGATCGAGGGCGAATGTTCAGTTTGCGCAGATTCATGATTGGCTTTTTGCTCATCGGCATGGCGGGCGAGTTGGGCCTGTAGTTTGCGTATGTCGCGGCGCAAACCACGGTAGCGAGTACGCGATAACACTTGGTGGGCAAAGCTGGCGATCATACCCGGCATCCACAACAGCAACACCACCAGCATAATGACATTGGCGAGGGCGGTGATCAGCAAAATTTGGCGAATGCCCAGATCCAAACCCAGCAGAATCATCGCCAACAGCGCCGAGATCACCATATAAAAAGCGTTCAGCATGCTATTGGCGGCCATGATTCGGGCACGTTGGCGCGGCGGGCTTCGGTCTTGAATTAAGGCATAAAGAGGAACAGCAAAAAAGCCGCCGCAAATGCCCATCATCACCATATCAACGAAAATTCGCCAGCTAGCGGGAAGAGCAATAAAGTCGGCTACGGCCAAACCATCGCCTAAGGGCTGGGCGGGGGTGCTGAAGAAAAAATCCACCCCAAAACACGTCATGCCGATGCCGCCAATGGCTACCAAGCCGGTTTCGATACGGCCTGCGGTTAAACGATGGCAAGCCAAAGAACCCACACTGATCCCGACAATAAATAAGCCCATCATCACGCCGGTTGCCAGCGGTGATACGCCTAAGATATTGATAGTAAAACTGGGAATTTGTACTAAATAAGTGGCGCCGAAATACCAAAACCACGATAACGCCAAGATCGACAGAAAAATTGCCCGGTCTTTAGAGGCAATTTTCAGCATGTTCCAACCTTCGCTGAAGGGGTTCCAGTTCAACTTTAAATCGGGAGCCGTGGCGGGAAAGCGGGGAATCCATAAACTGATGAGGTAACCAATAACAGCAATCACTAAACAGCTGCCGGCCACCCACCAGGTTGGATTCGATTCTAAACCCATCAGGCTGGGTCCAAGGCCGGTGCCCAGTAAGATCGCAACAAAACTGCCAGCCTCACTTAAGCCATTGCCAGCCAAAAGCTGCTCACGGGGCAGTGCTTGGGGCAAAATCGCATATTTAATGGGCGAAAAAAGTGCCGACTGCAAACCCATTAAGCACAGGGCCGACAGCAGAATTGGTAATGAGTCTTGCCACCAGCCCACCGCTGCCAGCACCATAATAAAGAGTTCAAAACCTTTCACCCAGCGAATTTGCCGCGCTTTTTCGTATTTGTCGGCCAGCTGCCCGGCGATGGCACTGACTAAGAAAAACGGCATGATGAACAAAGCTGCACTGAGATTAATGAGTTGGTCTTGATTTAGACCCCATAATTGACTGCTTTTGAGTGCAATTAATACAGCGAGTGAGTTCTTTAAGACATTGTCATTTAGCGCGCCTAAAGCTTGGGCGTAAAAATAAGGCGCGAAGTGACGCCGCTTCAGCAGGGTGGTGATGGTGGCTCGAGACAAGACTGAGGTTCCAGAAAGGCAGTCAGGATGGTACCTGCGATTGCGAGCGGATGCCAGAAAAAGAACCAAAAATGCGTCACTTGGAATGACTTTTCATGAGTACTTAGGTGCCAGTAGGAATTGCGATTTAGCGTATTTTGACGCAAAAAAAGTCTTGTGCATCAATGGTATAGCATATTAAATCCGGCCCGTTGCGAGAGTCGGGAGGCTATGCGATACTCAGGCGGCTGTTTTGTCCAGTATCGACCCTGAGTACATTCGCTAACATTACCGCCACTGATCGGGCGCGCTAAAAAAGTTTGTGCCTTTAAAATTATCATTAAAGATTGGCCACGTTGCAGCCGCCGCTTGGCGCTTTAGTGGCTGTATTGGCGCTACTTATTTAACGATTCATTTTCGTGATGGTGTCTATAAGAATAAATAACGGCACTTTATCGCGGGGGCGGTATCCAATACCGATGTGCGTCACGATGCTTCAGGGACGCTTTAGCGATCATCTTTTTTAGCTTCACCTTAAGACATCCTATGGATCAAAGGACATGAAACAATTATCGACTTCTTTTTTAACGGGCTTAATCCTGTTACTCAGCAGCCCGCTTATCGCTCAAGCCGAAGGTATGGGGGCCTTCGCTGCAGCGGCTTCCTCGCCCGTAGCGATGGGTCAAGCGGCCGATGCCAAAAAAACGGCGAAACGCCCGGTGAAATTTGATATTTATCGCTATGAAAGCGATAAAGTGAAGCCCGACAGTGTGGTTACTATTGATAACCCTTGGGGCGATATCCGTATTCGTACCCACCGTGCGCTGAACGTAAAAATCGAAGGTACCGTTCAACGTATCGGTGATGATGCGCCGGTGCCAACCTACAAGCCGGTGGAAAAAGACGGTGTTTTGAGCTTCGGAATCGAAATTCCCGGCGCGGTTTACGAACCACGGAGTAACCGCGTTGACTTGGTTATTTATCTACCGCAAAAGATGAAAATTGCGGTGAAAACCAAAGACGGCACCATCGAAGCCAAAAAAACCATCAGCAGTATCGATGCCACCAGCGAAAGCGGCAAAATCGTTATTACTAACCATGGCAATGTGAAGGCTAAATCCGATAAAGGCTTGGTTCAGGTGCAACCTATGTATTCTGGTTGGGGCGAAATTGACGTAACCGCCGGTGAAGCCGGTGCGGTGGCGTTCTTGCCCGATGGCGACAACTTCGCCGTCGAAGTGACCGGTGCAACGGAACTACAAACTGAGTTTGAGTTAGAAGGCGAGCTGCCTGGTGCTATGAAAATGGAGCGCGGAATCGCTAAAGATACCTACACCATCCAATCGGCAGGCCCGGTGAAGGTATTAAAAACCGTGGTTGTTAAGCGTGCACCCCACGGTTCAGGTTCAATGTACGGTACCTTGCGTCAACAGCAGGCCGACCGTGCACGAGCTGAACGCGAAGCCAAAGAAGCCAAAGCTAAAGAAGAAGCCGCGAAAAAAGCGGCAGACGATAAAAAATAAAGCGTTTTCATAAAGCGCGTAGGCAGTGATGCCACAGTATCGGTGCTTAAAACTAGGTTTTACTTAAGAAATACCTTGATTGCACCCACCGAACATTACGGAAAATTTGGCGTGGAGGCCCCCAGGAACAGCCTTCACGCCACTTTGCCCAGTGCATTTGGGCAATGCACCGAAATAACTACTTAAATGTTGAATAAACGGTGCTTGTGCGTCGTCTATCGAGCTTCGTATCGTTGATAGGCACGCTTTTTTAAGGAACAACGCAACACGATTGGGGAGTGAACAATGTCAGCAAGCATTAAGCTGAGTCGGCTGGCGATCTGCATCGGAGGCATTCTGGCAACGATGTCAGGTGCGCATGCAGAGTTAGTCAATATTCAGCACGGAAAACCGGTTGAAGGTGTTAACGAGAAAGGTGTAACCACCGTGACTGGCGCTGAGTTCAGCGCCGTTTCCATTCCATTTGTAGTGGATGTCAATCTCGGCGACTTACCGCCTGTTCAAGAATGGCAACCGGGCGATCCCATCGTCTCTATTCCGCGTATTCGCGGCGAGCCTGAAATCGTCGATCCACAAGCGGTAAACCCCACTGCTGGGCACGATCCGCTGTTGGAAGCACAAGAAGCATTTAATGCTACTCGTGGCGCTTTCGATTTCACCGTGCCTTTGGTCAATATTCCGGGTTTGGTGTCGGGCTCTAACCCTCACGATGCCAATGGCGAAGTGGGTCCGGATTACTTCGTACAAACCATTAACGGCGCGGGCGGTTCGCGCGTTCAGTTTTACGATAAAACCACAGGCGCGCCGGTAGGCAGTGCCTTTAGTCTGGCCGACTTACCCTCTGCCGCTGGTGCGTGCGCCAATGGTTTGGGCGACCCGGTTCCGCTGTACGACGAAATTGCGAATCGTTGGGTGTTAACCGAGTTCTCCACCCAGGCAGGTCGTAGCTTATGTGTATACGTGGCACGTACCGACGACCCCATTAACGGCGGTTACTATGGTTACCAATTCCAAACCCCTGATTTCCCCGATTATCCGAAATACGGTGTTTGGAACGATGCCTACTACGTCGGTGCCAACGAAAGTACTTCATCGCTGATCGCTTTAGATCGTGATGCGATGTTGGCGGGCCAACCGGCCACCATGCAGCGTTTCACCATTCAAGATCCTGCGGCCTTCAGCTTTGCGATGATTCCGCCGGTAGATCACGATGGCTTAATGCCACCACCGAATGGTGAGCCGGGTATCTTCATTCGCCACTTCGACGATGAAGCGCATAACCCCAGTAACAATGATCCCGACAATGACTTCCTGCAAATTTGGGAGTTTGAGGTCGATTTCACTACCCCGGCTAACTCGCAAATCGTTGGTCCGATCAATATCGAAATTGCTGAGATCGATTCTGAGCAGTGTGGTTTCACCGCTTTTGCGTGCTACCCGCAGCCTGACACCACGACCACTCTGGATCCACTACGTGAAGTCGTGATGAACTTCCCGAAATATCGTAATTTCGGTAGCCACGAAGTGCTGGTGGGTAACTTGACCACCGACGTGGACGATACCGATCACGGTGGTGTGCGTTGGTTCGAGCTGCGCCGCAGTGGCGGCAGCGATTGGACGGTGCATCAAGAAGGTACCTACGCACCGGATATCGCCGATGCCGATGGTGCCACCGAGCATCGCTGGATGGGCGCGAGTGCGATGGACTCCAGCGGCAATATCGCGCTGGCCTACAGCATCTCCAACGATACCAATCTGTTCCCCAGCATGGCCTACACCGGTCGTCTCGCGGCAGACCCCATGGGCGTCATGACGCAAGACGAAACCTTCATTATCGAAGGTACCGGTAACCACACCTCGTCGACCCGCTGGGGTGACTATGCTTCCATGAGTGTGGATCCGGCCGACGGTTGTACTTTCTGGGTGACCAATAACTACGGTCAATCCGGTGGTTCTACCGCGCTGACTCAAATTGCTTCGTTTCGCTTCGACGACTGTGGCGACCCCACTTTCAGCTTAAGTGCGGATAACACTGAGCAAGAAATCTGTTTGATGAACCCGCCGGTGGCTATCGATAACGTCGATATCAACGTGGGTAGCATTAACGGCTTTGCGAACAATGTGACCTTAGCCTTTAACCCCATCCCGCCAGGTGCGTTTAACCTCAGCATTAGCCCCACCGGTGTACTGCCTCCGGGTATGTCTACCGTATCGGGCATGATCAATGCAGGATTAACACCCGGTGTTCATCCGGTAACCGTGCAAGGCACCGCAGCCGGTGTTGATGCCCGTAACCTGGAGTTGATGTTCGATGTGGCCACGGTCATCCCGAACATGAGCATGCTGCAAATGCCTGCCAACAATGCTATGGATGTGGGTACGATGCCGACTCTGACTTGGTCGGCTGCCGATCAAGCAGGTGAGTACAGCATTGAAATCGCCACCGATATGGACTTCAACAATGTGGTCTATACCGCCACCGCTACGGGTACTTCGCATCAAGTGGCTATGCCACTGGCGAACTCCACCGCGTTTTACTGGCGTGTAACGGCGAATAACCAATGTGGTACCGGTGAGGCTTCTGCCGCATCTCGCTTTACCACAGTGGCAGCGCCGGGCGATTGCCCCGTGGGTGTAACCCCCAATGTGGTGTACAGCGATGACGTTGAAAACGGCCCCGCTGGCTGGACCACCGGTGGTAATGGCAGCACTTGGCAGATTTCTACCGCGCGTCCGTTTAGCGGTACCAGCTCTTGGTATGCCGAAGATGTGGATACAGTTTCCGATCAGTATTTGATCAGTCCTGAAATCACATTACCAAACTCGGACTTCCCATTATCGCTGTCGTACTACAACTACCGCGATATCGAAGAAAACCAAGCAAACTGCTGGGACGCTGGCGCTTTAGAAATTACCACTGACGGTGGTAGTAACTGGACCCAGCTCATCGACGAAATTCTGTTAGATGAATACACCGGTACTGTGAGCGGAAACACTAACCCGCTGGCGGGTCAGCCCGGTTGGTGTAACCTGCAGGACTTCACTCGTGCTCTGGCCGACTTAAACAACTTTGCGGGTGAAACCGTACAGTTCCGTTTCCGTCTTGGCACCGATGGTAGCGTGGGTGAAGAAGGTTGGTATCTGGATGACTTCCGTGTCCAATCTTGCCCTGCCAGTGAAACCGTATTCGAAGATGGCTTTGAAGCGATCGTTCGATAATCGACGGCAGCTTGCTTAAAGCTGATAAAAGGCCGTGGTCATCACCACGGCCTTTTTTTATTCCAAAATCAACAAACATTTTTATTGGCTAATGTAACGAAGCTCGTATATCTGGTGTTGGTGTACTTTGAAATCATTTAGTTGAGCCCATAGGCTTGTAATCGATACGTTGAAGCACTTTTGAGCTTACCGGGCTAGCACTTGAACTACTGCACCTTGTCTAGCTGATGCATGCGCGTTACATTGCCTCATCTTTTAGTGTGTGGGAGATAACGATGTCGGTGCTTACTGGTTTACGCAATACTCATCACCTGTCTATACATCAGTGGCGAAAACACTTGTTGAGTACCGTGGCAAGCGCTGTACTTTGCCTTAGCATCGCACAGCCTTTATTAGCTGCCGATCACGATAAAAGCGCTGTGGCGCATCAAGCTTTTCAGCAATTACTTGATGATGAATGGCAGTTTCGCTTGCAACAGTTTCCCGAATTGGCGACGTGGACAGGAACAAAAGCACATAATGATCGCCTAACGAAAGTCGATACAAAAACACAGCAACAACGCTATACCTTTTGGCAAGACATCTTAAAACGTGCCGATGCTATCGATGTTGAAAACCTTCCTTTAGAAGATCAAGTTAACCTTACTATTTTTCGTCGACAAATTAATGGCTTTATTAGCGACTACCGTTTTAAAGCCTATATGATTCCGCTAACTAGCGACGAAGGCTTCCATACCGCTTTGGCGCGCTTGCCTAAAAACATGCCTTTTGAAGACGCGCAAGACTACGAAAACTATCTCTCCCGTTTAGATCAATTACAAGACAGCTTCCAAGCGCATCAACAGTTGATGCAGGAAGGCTTGGAAATTGGTATGACCTTACCGCAAGTGGTATTGAAAGGTCGTGTTGAAGCCTTCAAGGGGCAAATTGTTTCCGCACCGAAAGCCAGTGTTTACTATCAGCCATTTAACAGTGATACCCCGCCTGCGGGCATTACTAAAGCGCAATGGCAAGGGTGGCAACAGCGCGCGCAGAACATTATCCGCACTGAGGTGGTGCCGGTGTATCAAGAGTTTGCGCGTTTCTTCGAAGAAGATTACGTGCCCGCTGCCCGCAGTAGTACGGCGGCGCGTGATTTGCCTAATGGTGAAGCCTATTATCAAGACCGTGTGGCTTATTTCACCACCTTAGATCTCAGCGCCGATCAAGTGCATCAAATTGGCTTGCAAGAAGTGGCGCGTATTCGTGCTGAAATGCAAAGCATCATCGATGAGCTGGGCTTTGAAGGTAGCTTTGCCGACTTCTTGCAATTCTTACGTACCGATCCCCAGTTCTATGCCAAAAGCGCTGAAGAACTATTAATGAACGCAGCATGGATTGCTAAACGTGCCGATGCAGCACTTCCCGCTTTGTTTAAAGTGTTACCGCGCCAACCTTATGGTGTGGCGCCAGTGCCTGATGAGCTGGCTCCCCATTACACGGGTGGACGCTATGTTCCTGCTCCCTTAAGCAGTACCCAGCCTGGTTACTACTGGGTTAATACCTATGATTTGCCGAGCCGCCCATTGTATGTATTGCCCGCTTTAAGTTTGCATGAAGCGGTGCCCGGCCATCACTTACAAAATGCCATTGCCGCCGAGCGCGGCGAGCAACCACCCTTTAGGCGCTACGATTATATTTCGGCGTTTGGCGAAGGTTGGGGTTTGTATTCTGAATTCTTAGGTATCGAAATGGGGATATACCGCACCCCGTACGAACACTTTGGCCGTCTGACCTATGAAATGTGGCGTGCTTGCCGCTTAGTGGTCGATACCGGTCTGCATTGGAAAGGATGGAGCCGCCAGCGGGCTCTAGACTATTTGGCCGGCAACACGGCTTTATCGTTACATGAAGTCACCACCGAGGTCGATCGTTACATTGCGTGGCCGGGACAAGCCTTGTCGTACAAGATGGGTGAGTTAACCATTAAACGCTTACGCAAAGAAGCTGAAGAAAGCTTAGGTGGCGCGTTTGATATCCGCGAGTTCCACGATCTCATTGTGGCCCAAGGTTCGGTGCCACTGCCGGTGTTGGAGCAACAAGTACGACGTTATATCGAATCTAAACAATAATGCGTTTACCGACGATGTGAAGCTAATGATCGCTAGCTCTAGCTAAGTATCTAAGCGTCGTTAAGCTTAGCGCTTATTGTTGTTAAAAAGCCTTTGTCGGTTGTCGGCAAAGGCTTTTTTGTGAATCAACTTTATCTTTATTTAATTAATGAGCTGTCATGATGGAAACAACTTAGTGGCAGGAAATGATCCATCATGTGGCGACGATTTTTATGCATCTTATGTTTTTCATTTTGGCTTCCCAGTACTTGGGTTCACGCTAAAGAAATCGCCTTGACCTTCGACGATGCGCCCCGTGCCAGTAGCCAATGTTTAGATGCCGCCACGCGTAGCCAATTGTTAATTCAACAGCTGCAACAAGCAGCCGGTGTACCGGCAATGTTCATGGTCACCACTAACAATATAGCCAAGCAAGGGAACCAAGCGCTGAAGGCATATGTTCAAGCGGGGCATCTATTAGGCAACCATAGTCATTCTCACCAACACCCTGAAACCTTGGGCCTAGATGGCTACTTGGCAGATGTTCGTCAGTCCCATGAACAATTGTTAGCGTGGGCAGCTTACCGGCCTTATTATCGCTTTCCTTTTTTAAATGAGGGCCGCACCATAGCGATGCGTGATGGCCTTAGAAAGGGCTTAAGCGAAATAGGATTAACACAAGCTTATGTCACCATCGATAACTACGATTGGTATATCGATCAACAGCTACAGAACGCTTTACAACAGCAACAGGCTGTAGATATTCAAGCCTTGGGCGATTGGTATGTTGAAGAAATGATGAAGAGTATTCGTTTCTACGACGACATCGCTGTTAAGCATATTGGTCGTTCGCCCAAGCACGTGCTTTTATTGCATGAAAATGATGTGGCCGCATTATTTTTAGGTGATCTCATCAAGGCTTTAACGGCCGAGGGTTGGCGACTTATTTCACCCATAGAGGCTTATCAAGACCCCATTGCCAGTGGCTTGCCAGATACCTTATTCAATAATCAGGGCAGGGTGGCGGCTTTAGCGCGCTTGCAGGGCGTTAAAAAACGCGACTTGGTACCCTTAAATGAAGAAGAAAGCTATTTAGACGAAAAATTTAAACGGCGTGTGCTAAAGCATGGCTCAGATGCAAATAATGAGGCGCTGATAACACGCTGTCGTGCATTGCAACCCAGGTAGTAGCATCGGGCATATACTTCAGGCAAAAAAATGCAGCCTGTACGTTCCTCGTAAGGCTGCCAAGTCAGGAATCAGGTGTCGGCTGTTGTTTAAGGAAAATGCCCAGCCATTTGATGAATGCTTGTTAGATAACGCTTAATTAAAAAACACGCTGGAATAAGAAAATGCCCAGCATTAAAAAGGCAATGGCTAAATTCGCAGCGGTTCCCACGATCATGCCAATCCAAGTGCCCACGCCTGCTTTACCCGCTTGGTGCCAACGTCGCCCGGCACTGATTTCTGCCACCACCGCACCGATAAACGGCCCTAACAGCATGCCGGGGATACCAAAGAAAATACCCACAATGGCACCCACAGTAGCGCCCCAGAAAGCACGTGGCGAGGCTCCGGCTTTCTTGGCTCCTAATGCCCCTGCGATGGTGTCGATAAGTACGGCGGCCACGGTAAGAGCCGCCAGGATTACCAGAGTCCAGGTGCCAATATAGGTGAAAGATTCCGTCCAGGCCGCAGCAAACAAGCCTGCAAATACCAGTGGAACCCCTGGCAATGCGGGTAACACGGTGCCGGTAAGCCCCCCGGCGACGAAAATAGCGCTGATGATCCAGCCGATGATTGTCCAGTCCATGGCGGCTATTATCGGTGTGCTCAGCCTCTAGCGCCTGAGCAAAAAGTCATGTTTTTTTGAATGGATACGGCGAAACGAGTCCTGAATCAAGAATTCACCGGCCCATCGGCACCGTCATGGAACTGAAACGTTATAATGGCCGTATCAAAGACCATGAGCGCTTTTGTCGAGTGCCCCATCAACGCCAAGTGTGTCGATGGCCTTTCCCATTATGATTCAGGCCCCTAGATTCCATGCCTAAACACGATTCCCCACCGGCACGCGGCAATGCTGCACCGGCCAGAATTACCAAGCGTCAACTAGAAGCACTCAGCGAGGTTTTGCTGCAGGTGCTGAGTTTCCGCTATCCAGCAGACCAGGTTTTATCGCGGTTTTTCAGAGCAAATAAACAGCTGGGCGGCGGCGATCGCCGCTTTATTGCCGAGAGCGTGTACACCGGTTTGCGTCACTACTACTGGGTGAAAGCCATGTTGGCGGGCGAAACGAGCCCGCGCCGTTTTGGCTTGGCGGTATTGTTGGGGCCGCGTGGCTTTTCGGTAAGCCGACTGGAGCAATTGTTGTCGCCGGCAGATTTACGCTGGGCGCGAGAAGCGAAAGGGCGCAAAGCAGGCGATGCGCTATGGGAGCAAGCGGAGTTACCGCCGTGGATCGTCTCGGCCCTGGCCGAGCAATATGACGACGCCACGATCCTCAGTCTAGGCCGAGCTTTGCAACAACCCGCACCGCTGGATTTGCGGGTTAATACCATCAAAGCGCAGCGCGATCAGGTGCTAAAGCAGCTGCAAGCCGACGACAGCAGCATCGCAGCGGGAACGCTCTCACCAACAGCCATTCGCTTACCTGGCAAGCCCGCACTGCAACGCCATCCCTTGTTGCTTGAAGGTGCTATCGAGGTCCAAGACGAGGGCAGCCAATTGGTGAGCTTGCTGTTGGATCCACAAGCGGGCGAGCGCGTGGTGGACTTCTGCGCAGGGGCGGGCGGTAAAACGCTACACATCGGTGCTCTGATGAACAGCAAGGGGCGTATTGATGCCTACGATGTATCGGAGCGTCGCTTAAAGCGCTTAGGCCCACGTTTGGCTCGTTCGGGTTTATCGAATGTTCGCGCGCAAGCCATTAGCCACGAGCGTGACTCTCACCTCAAAAATCGCCTGGGTAAGGCCGATCGTGTGTTAGTGGATGCCCCCTGTACAGGCTTGGGAACCATACGCCGTAATCCCGATTTAAAGTTCAGGCAATCTGAGAAAACCCTGCAAGAGTTAACCCAACAGCAAGCCAGCATTCTTGCAGCAGCAGCACGTTTAGTGCGCCCCGGCGGGCGTTTGGTTTATGCCACTTGCAGCTTGATGCATAAAGAAAACCAAGCCATTGTCGACGGTTTTTTGGAACAAAGCCCATCTTTCAAGCGACTTTCAGTAGCAGAACTATTAACAGCGAAAGGTATCGACTTGGATACTGGAGAAGACTTGGTGCTATTACCCCATGAGCATAGCTGTGATGGTTTTTATGCCGCCGTACTTGAGCGACAAAGCGACGAATAGTGGCGGTAAAAGGTTTATAGCGATCTACTGGCATTGATGTTCATTGTTACCACTGCATCATTTAAGTACACAAAGCTATAGGGTCGCTAAGGTTCAGTGCCAGAAAACTAAAGGTCGACCTATAAAAAGGTTGATGGCAAAAATAAAAAAGGCCCTGCTGTAGTAGCAGGGCCTGCGGGCGTGGGATTGTATCCAGTGGCTGATAAGACTCGTTCGACGCAAGGGGGAAGCATCAAGAACCAGGCTTGTCATTTCCTGTAAGGGGTTCAGGAATTCACTTTCACTTTCCCAAATAAACTGTGTTGCAAGGGGAGCAAACAGTTATTTAGTCAGCAAAAATGATGTTTCACTTTGATGCATTGAATGCACGCTTAGGTAACATCTATTTATGCTTAGCACCTATCATCCTATATTCACCTGACCCATGTCAAAGAAGTTTCATACTCGCTGGTTATAACGTTAATTGAGTAATTTATTATGACGTTGCTCGATGCGAGTTAAGCGCTTCAATTTCTATTGTTTTTAGTTTCGACATCCATGTTTTTTTGAATGTTAAAAAGCGTGCTTTACTGCATGGTAGTTGATCAAGTGTCGTCACTAAACTAACCGTATTAAAGTTTGTGTGTTGATTGCCAATAGAAAATTAATGCTCAACTTTGTATTGCTTAGTTGTACTGTTGTTTTGGTTTTATGTTTTGTAGGTTATTGTTTAATAGGATATATTTTTTTGTATCAGTGATGTTAATTGTTACCGTGTTCAGCATGAATTTACTCGCTTGGCTTGTTTTTGATGTTAGTTGTTTTTTCTATTGATCATTTTTAGTTGAAACTTTTAAATTAAAAAAGAATGCTTGCTTGATTGAAATTAACGTTTAAATTTGGTGCTTGATGATCTTTACATTTAAGGCATACAGATTTGTTTATTTCAGTGAAGCGTTAACTTTTTATGGTTAAAGAAACCGCCGCCAAACGATTCAAAAAATGCATGTGTCTTGGAGCGATGCTGCTTGTTGATAGCCGCTTATGGGTAACGAGTTTATTACTGGGTTTTAGGTGAGCTAATAAGAAAGACGCTCTAGTCTATTCAATTAATCGATTATGCTGATATAAAAAAAGCGCTGCCAATATCTTAATTTATTCAAATAAAAATACGCTTGCGTATGGTGTGATTGTGCACGATGTTGTGTGCGTCATTAGTCTTGATGCCATAGGCTTGAAACCGGCTACATCAACCTTATTACTTCAGCGAAGCCTGCCATTATTAATGATGGGTCCCAATGGTAAATTAGGTGAGCCAAGTCATGAGCCAATCTGCAACAGCACCTCAAGCCAAGCCGCAGCATTTTAATTTAATCATGGATCACATGGTGATCTTGGTGAGCGATATGCAGCGTTCTATGGCTTTCTATACTGACTTATTGCCGATGATCGGTTTCCGATATGTACGTGACTGGGTGTTTGCCAATGAACAAGGCATTTATCTAGATTTTCGAGAAGCTAAAGATCTAGAGCCCGGTTACCGTCGCTATGCACCCGGCTTAAATCATGTGGGCTTCACTGCTACTTCTTTGCAGCAAATCTTAACTGTACGTGAGCAAATGCAGGCCTTGGGTTATGAAATGCCTGAGTTACAGGAAATTCAAGGTGCCCATGCTATCTTCATTAAAGACCCCGACGGTATGCGCGTGGAAATTACGCTGTACCCTGAAGATGAGACGGCCTGATGCAGCTTGTAAGCGATGCTGAAGTGGACAGCAGATAGATCGAATCTATCTGCCAGCTTGAGCTTGGCATGGGTGCGTGTTAAATCTGTGCTGTTACCAATGGAATTGGTGTTTATTGAGCATTGCGCGCTATAGGGAGCAGATCAACATGGCTCAATCTCGGCTGCTTATGGAACAGTCTACGGAGGCGTCGGAGCGTATCGTTAACTTGGTGCGCCGGGTGATGCGTTCGGTGATTCGCCTATTTGGCCGCCATGTCAATATGCGGGCCTTTCTACAAATAGCTAAGCAAGTCGCTGTTGAAGAAGCGCATCGGCTGGCTCAGCAAACCAACCCTAAAGCGCGTATCACGCTGTCTCAGTTATCTTTGATGACGGGTTTAGATACGCGGACCATTAAGGCCATTCAAGCCAACCCTGAAGAAATACCCGAAAAAGAAGTATGCCCCGAGGCAGCTTTATTAGCACGTTGGGCCACAGACCCGATGTTTCGCGATGAGGCATCAGGGCGCCCGCAGGATTTAAGCATCTATGGCAAGTTAGGCACCTTTCAGGGCTTGGTGACTCAGTACTGTGGGCGTGGGGTATCACCCGACATGGTGATTAAACGTTTACGGGTGCGCGGTTGTGTTGAAACGGTCGATCACAATTGGGTTCGTCTACATAACCCAAACTGGGTTTGGATTGAACATGAAGAAGAACAAATGCTGGCTGAGGCCAGTAGTTCCATTCATTGTATCTCGCGTACCTTAGAACATAATATTTTTGGTTCGCCCGACTACAGTAGTGACGATAAATGGTTTCAACGCCGTGTCTTAAGCTATCGCATACCCAGTGCACAACGTCAGCGGGCTCAAGACGAGCTTCATCAATTGCTGCAACGCCAGCTCGATGAGGTTTGTGCGGTGGTGCGACGATACGAGTCCAATGATCTCAATACAAACCAGCCGCCATTGGGGGTGGGCATTTATTTTTGGCACGACCCTGAAGCACCGCTGCCAAAATCGCAATAACCGTCAGATACAGTGTTGTTGTAAGGCTTGTTGAAGGGTTGTCATCTCGTGCTCAATAAGGATGTGCTGCGTTGATTGGCAGCGAATATAAATAATGTGGTGTGGTTGTCGATCAATACGCCGCTCAATGAAATGGGATGAGGTAACTGGGATGCTGAATTGGAAAAGTGCGTTGCTGATGTTACTGGTGAGTTTATCGCCAGCACATGCTGAAGTGGTTACAGGTACGGGCTCGCCGTCGATACAGCTACAAATGGCAACGGCAGATCAAGCCGTGATTCAAGTCGATGACGAGGCCGTGTCGGGTATCGCTCGGGTACCGTTATTACGCGGTACAGGCTCTGCTTGGTTAGACGTGGCATTGGGCTATGGCCGCAAGCCTCGGGTGAACTGGGGGCGTGTAGAAGTGGCCATGCGCTGTAGTGACGATAGCCGTGGTGCTGATGTTGCCTATTATCGCGTATTGCCCAATGGTCGTGAGCGCCTGCGCGCAGCCGTGCATATTCCTATGGACCGCTGTGGTATTAACGATGAAGAAGATGATTAAAGCATCGTGAATGAATCACTAATAAGCCGATCAATTTCAATTGCCAAGTTATTAAGCACAAGCCTGTTGTTCTATTAGCTGGCATGGTTTGGTCATGGCTTTAAAAAAACCCTGCACTTTTGATGCAGGGTTTTTTATTTTTACACAGAACTTATGTGATGCTTGAATAGCAACTACATTCAATAACGATTACTGTGCTGGCTAATTATTTTTCGTTAGGCCGTGCTTCCAGGCGTAAACGGCGGCTTGTGTACGATCGTTAACGCCAAGCTTAGCCAGAACATTACTCACATGGCTTTTCACCGTCTTTTCGCCAATATGCAAAGTGCTGGCGATGGTTTGATTACTCATGCCCTCGGCCATTAAGCCCAGTACTTCTTTTTCACGTGGGCTTAAACCTAAGTCAGTCTGATTATTTTGTTTAAGACGCTGTGCAACGCGTGGATGAATGACCGCTTGACCCTCGGCGGCTTTGCGCACTGCGGCTGCTAGAATGGCGGCATCCACATCTTTCAACAAGTACGAGAGCGCACCGGCTTCCATAGCTTGATGAATGAGCTGATCGTCTTCGAAACTGGTCAGAATAATCACATGGGTTTCAGGACTTTGTTCAGCAATTAACTGGGTAGCTTGAACGCCGCCACCGGGCATCATTAAATCCACTAAAGCCACATGGGGATGGTGCAAGCCGCATAAACGCGCGGCCCCTTGGGCATCGCCTGCTTCGCCAACAATACTGAAATCTTCCTGGGTTTCTAAGAAATTACGAATGCCTTGACGCACAAGTTCGTGGTCGTCGGCAATAATTAGTTTAATGGTGTCTTGGCTTAAGCTATTCATACGTCAACTACTCTTAATTCACATTCCACTTCAATTCGGGTGCCTTGGCCAGGCGTGCCTTCAACACGGCATTGGCCCAATGGCAGTTGGCTGGCGCGTTCGCGCATATTACGTAAACCCATACCCTTTGAATGTTCTGAGGCATTGCCATTGCCATTGTCACTAATGGTGAGTAACAGGCGACTGGCATGATGATGTAAGTTCACACGGATTTGGCTGGCACCACTGTGGCGTAAGACATTGGATAAAGCTTCTTCGCAAATGCGTAGGAGTTGATCGGCAATGGCGGCATCCACAGCGGGAATTTCATCGCATTGAATGCGGGTTTCGATACCACTGTATTCGCGCCATTCGTCGATTTGTAATTGGAGTCGGCGTGGCAGCGTACGATCGTCGTTACGCAGCTCGTCGAGCAGGGTCGATAACTCCCCTTGAATTTGATGGCACAGCTGTTGGGCAGCCAGCAGATCATCGTGATGTTGCTGCTGCTGGGTTTTCTGGGCTAATGCTGCCAGCTGAAGATTTAATACGAAGGCCTTTTGCTTCACCGTGTCGTGCAGATCGCGCGCTAACCGTTGGCGCTCTTTTAAAGTGGCCAGTTGGGTGCGTGAATGCATGAGATCACGCAGCTGCTCGGCCATTTGATCCAAAGATAAGGATAAAGCACCTAGTTCGTCGGGTGAGTGATCGCCGATACTTTGGCTGAAATCGCCACGGCTCCAGGCGGTGGCAGCATGGGTGATACGCTTTAAACGGCGGGTCACGTAGGTGGTTAAGAAGGCGGATGATGCAATGGCAAAGACCACCAAATAGATCATCACGATGGGCCACTCGACACTGATATCACCGAGGATTTTCTCCCACGGATGCGGCACCCGCATTTCCAGATATAACCAACCCACAAAGAGACGATTTTCATCAGTGACAGGAATGAGAACACGACGCAGACGCAGTGGTTCGTCGCTGCCGGGTAAATCGATAGCTTGTACCGTGTCGTTGAGTTTGAGCTGGGCTTTTGCGTCTAACAGATGCTGTGGGCTAGGTAATTGGAGTGGGCGCTCACGATAGGGCGGTGCTTGGGCCACGAGTTCACCATCGCCAGCGTAGAAAGCAGCGGCTAAAGGCTCGCGGCTTAATTCACTGAGTACATAGGAGGCCTCGGTGCTGAACGCTTTGCCGGGAATTTGCATGCGAATAAGCCAGGCGTCTAACCAGGCAATCCATGGGGCTTCGCTGAAATTACGTGGGCTTAAGCCATCGCTTATTTCACCTGCGCCTTCGGCGAGGGTATCTCTTAATGCGCCTTGCTCAACTTCTTGCATTAAATGGCGAAATTCCACCATCAATACCGTGCTTTCCACCAAAATTAAGATGGGAATGGAAAGCAACAGATAAAACACCGCCAGCTTGACGATGAGCCCGCGCATATTTGGCCAAAAAGCAGTCATGGCCAAATTGTAGGGGATTTGGCAGAAAAAAAGACGGACTCAAGGCGGGCTTGCCGTAAATTTTTGCGTTTTTTTAGGTGTTGGATGAAGCTTGAGCGCTTGGGGTTTGGCTTAGGCGTACCAATGTGCCCCAATGATTCGGCTGTGCTGGCCACCGGTAATGCTCGGTAAAGGCACGGCTTGTTGATGTCGATAACACCAGGCGAGCCAGGCGAACAACACGGCCTCTACCCAGTCGGGCGCTAAGCCCAGCACTGCGGTGGATTGAACCTCCAGCTCCGGAGCCAGCTGGCGCATACGCTGTACTAAGCAGGGGTTATGGGCACCACCACCACACACAAAAAGTGCCTCACAACGATATTGCTGGGCGGCTTTGATGGTGGTTTGGGCTGTGAGTTCTAACAGTGTGGCTTGTACATCTACCGCAGCAAGGGTTTCGCTCAATGCGCTTTGTGTGGCAAGCCAGTGCAGATTGAAATATTCACGACCGGTACTTTTGGGGGCGGGGCGGGAGAAGTAATCGTCGTGCAGGAGTTGCTGTAATAACTCTGTACGTACTTGACCCTGGTTTGCCCATTGGCCATCAGCATCGAAACGCCCACCCTGATGGCGTTGGTACCAGCTATCCATCAAGCCATTACCGGGGCCGGTATCAAAGCCAATAATAGCCGGCTCGGTGTCGCGCGTTGAAGGCAAGACGGTGAGATTAGCAATGCCACCGATATTCATCACGCCAATACGTTGTTTGGCTTGACTGAATAAAGCGTGGTGAATCAATGGTGCCAGTGGTGCGCCTTGACCGCCGTCGGCCACATCCGCGCGGCGGAAATCACCGATAACATCAATGCCAGTGAGAACCGCCAAACGGGCGTTGTCGCACAGCTGGACGGTATAAGGGGTTGCTGCATCGGGGCGGTGGCATAGCGTTTGGCCATGATTGCCTATGGCCGTGATTTGGTCGGGGCGCACAGCGCTTTGGCGTAGCAAAGCAGCAACAGCCTGGGCGAAGAGGTCGGCCAAGGCCAATTCGATCTGAATAATACGCCCGTATTCGATGCCTTCGGGCTGTTGTAAGGCGGGCAGAATGGTGTCGCGAATCGCCTGCGGATACGCTTCACTATGGCTATGCAGCAGTGTGGGCTGACCGGCGTTATCGATACGTACTAACACCGCATCCACCGCGTCCATGCTGGTGCCCGAAATTAAGCCGATAAAATACGCATCGGCCCGATCTGAATCTGCCCGTGTATCTGTTGAGCCAGCCATCGTTTGGTGTTCCCTTCTTAAAAATCAACCAGCAATGGTTCGAGCCATTACTTGGTGGCCGCTGCTGCTTGCTCCGATGGACTCTGACCTGCCTTCAGCGCCTCGGTGTCGACTTTGGCGAGTAGCTGTTGCTCAGCTGCGGGATATAAACGCGCCAACTGCTTCATTAATGGAGCGGCAGCCAGTTTAAATTCGGCCAGCTGTTGCTTAGGAATAGGCTTTGCCTGGGGCAGCTTTACCGTACGCGGGTTGCGGTGAACACCGTTAACAATGAACTCATAATGTAAATGCACACCGGTGACCCGGCCGGTGGCACCCACATAGCCTACTGTTTGGCCCTGGCGCACACGTTGACCTTTCTTCACTGCCCGCTTGGTGAAGTGCAGATACTTGGTCACGATATTATTGGCGTGCTGCACAAAGACATGGTGTCCGTTGAGCTTGTTGTACGCCGAGCGAATCACTTTGCCATCGCCGGTGGCCCATACCGGCGTGCCTTTCTTGGCACCGTAGTCGATACCCCGGTGTGGCGATACGCGCTTGGTTACTGGATGTAAGCGACGCGGATTAAAATTGGAATTGACGCTTAAGAAGTTCAACGGTGCACGCAGGAACGCCTTGCGCATGGGACGGCCTTCAGGCGTGTAGTAGTCGTAGCCGTTCCCTGCATCGAAACGAACGGCCTCGAAGGTATCGTTTTGATTAACAAAAGTGGCGGCGAGGACTTCGCCATCGCGTAAGTACTCGCCATCGCGCCGTACTTCTTCATACAGCACATAAAAGCGGTCGCCCTGGCGAATGTCTTGAATAAAGTCGATATCCCAACCGAAGATATTGGCCATCTTCAAAATCAGGTTGTCGCTCATGCCCGATTCTTTGCCCGCCAAATAAAACGAGGACTGAATCGTGCCCGATGCCATGCGTAGCTCGCGCTGAACGCTGCGTATTTCTTCGCGGCTGCTGAGTTGGTCTTGCGTGTTTTTTTCTACATAAAACCAACGATCTTCATCACGCTCGATTTTCAGCGCTTGAAACTGACCGGCGTCATCGATCCGGAAGAAAATTTCTTGGCCTGGCATCAGGCGGGTGAGTTTTTTGGTGTCGTCGTTGAGGTATACCACCTCGTGCAGCAGGCGCGAGCTTAAGCCCTGGGCGTGGAAGATGGATTCCAAAGTATTACCGGAAGCCACCGTCACACTGCGCCACTGGGGATCTTCAGTGGTGCTATCTAGTGCGGTAATGGGAACTTCAACAGCGGGCAAGGGCAGTGGCATTACGACCGGCGGATGGGTATCGCGCGGATGGATGGCACCCAGCAGTACGCTGGTCACAATAAATAAAAAGCCAATGGCCGATAGCCGTGGTGCTTTTTGGAAGGCTTGCCAGCTGACCTGGGTGGCGACTCCGGTCGCTTGTTGGACAAAGCGAGCACGCTTGTTGTTTTTTGGCATCGGGGGCTGTTCACTGTGATCCGGGCATCTCAATAACTGTACGTAATACGGCTAGTTGGCGTCAATCCTTAGTTGAGCTTTTCATCTCACATTGTGTTGCTTTTTTACGTCAGCGCAAAAAACCGTCATTTGTAGGCGCTGTGCTGCCTGAGAAATCTGCGGATTTGCCGAAAAGCCTGTACTGCCGGGATTCTGAACTACTGGAGTCGAGGCTTCGGTATGCCTACAATGGCCGTTTATTGACAGAATTTGTGAGCAAAACAATGGGAATGGATCAATCTTCCACAGAAACCGAAAAAGCGACCAACGGTGCAGTCGACGCCGAAGCGGTGGTGGATGTGGCAGAGGTGGACGCTGCGTTGGAGATTATCGGTCGTGGCACCGATGAAATCATTAAAGAAGAAGATTTACGCAAGCGTTTATTAAAAGGTCAAAAGTTACGTGTGAAAGTGGGTTTTGATCCCACCGCCCCCGATTTGCATTTAGGGCACACGGTGATTCTCAACAAAATGCGGGCATTTCAGGATTTAGGGCACACCGTTATTTTCTTGATTGGCGATTTCACCGGCATGATTGGTGACCCTACCGGCAAGAATGTGACACGCAAAGTATTAACACCGGCTGAGGTGGAAGCTAATGCTCAAACCTATAAAGAGCAGGTGTTCAAAGTCTTAGATCCGGAACTGACCGAGGTGCGTTTCAACTCGGAGTGGATGGGGCAAAAATCAGCAAAAGATCTGGTGGAGCTGGCTTCCCAATACACCGTGGCGCGCATGTTGGAGCGTGACGACTTCGAAAAACGCTACCGCGAGGGTTCTCCCATTGCTTTGCACGAATTCCTGTATCCCATGGTGCAGGGTTATGACTCCGTGGCCTTAAAAGCCGATGTAGAAATGGGTGGCACCGACCAAAAATTTAACTTATTGGTGGGGCGCCATTTACAGCAACAGTTCGATCAAGCACCACAGATCATCATCACCTTGCCCTTGCTGGAAGGCTTAGATGGTGTGCAGAAGATGTCGAAATCGCTGGGTAATTATGTGGGTATCCACGAAACTCCAGACGAAATGTTCGGCAAAATTATGTCCATTTCCGACGAGTTAATGTGGCGCTACTTTGATTTACTCAGCTTCCGCCCCACCAGCGAGCTGGATACCCTAAAAGCGCAAATGGCTGAAGGTCGAAACCCACGCGACATTAAATTTGAGCTGGCGCATGAAATTATCAGCCGCTTCCACGACAGCGCGGCCGCCGATGCAGCCCAGCAAGCCTTTGTGGCGCGCTTTCAACGAGGCGAGCAGCCCGAAGATATGCCTGAAGAAAGCCGCGCGGTGGCCGCCGACGGTATCGGAATTGCTGCCTTATTGAGTGATTTAGGCCTGACAGCCAGTAACTCTGAGGCTTTCCGCATGATTAAACAGGGCGCGGTGAAAATCGATGGCGAGAAAGTCAGTGATCGCGGTTTAATGATGCAAGCGGGTTTTCACGGTGTGCTGCAGGTGGGTAAGCGACGTTGGTGTCGGGTTACTTTAACCGCCGCTTAAAAAACTACCGCTTTAACGTTTTTAGTGTATTCGAGTAAACGACTGGTGTTTTTAAGCTTAAGCCGCTTATAGTTTCACAGGCGCAGTGTGTATGCACTGCGCCTGTTGTGTTTATAGTGCCCGCATTTTTGGCCCGCACATTGGGCCTGCGTTTTGCGATGGTGGGTAGGGCGGTGGCGGGTAGGTGAGATTGAAGAGTAAGGCCAACCAGGCCGGTTGAGGACGATTTTAGTGGAGATTAAGAAGTCCGATGGGCTGCAACAATTACGCCAACGCTTAGATGGTATCGACCAAGCATTGTTGGATTTAGTGGCCCAGCGCCAGCAGCTGGTGGGTGAGATTGGTCGCTTTAAACGCCAGCGGGGGCGCCATCTGCGCGACTTCGAGCGCGAAGCACAAGTGTTAGCGCTGGCCGAGCAACGTGGTGCCGCACTGGGTTTAGAGGGGCATTTGTGCCGCCAGCTCATGAGCTTGCTGATTGAATATTCTTTGGAATCTCAAGAATTGGGCCAGCTCAGTCATCGAGCCCAAGGCCAAGGTCAGCGTGCGCTGGTGATCGGTGGTTTGGGGCGGATGGGGCGCTGGTTCAGTGATTTTCTTGATATTCAAGGCTATGAGGTTTGTATTGCCGATCAAACAATCGATGCCAGCAGTCCGTATTTAAGTACGCAAGACTGGCCTGCATGGGTGCACGAGGTGGATCTCATTGTGGTGGCCGTACCTATGGCAGCGTGCCAAAAGGTGTTTGACAAGCTGGCTGAACTTAAACCCCGTGCCACTATTTTCGATTTAGGTTCTTTGAAAAGCCCGCTGGCCGCCGGTTTAAAGCAATTGGCGCAACAGCAGTTGGCGGTTACTTCTGTGCACCCCTTGTTTGGCCCCGATACCAGCATGTTAAGCGGCAAGCATGTCGTGGTGCTGGACTTAGGCCACGCAGCAGCATTGCAACAAGCGCGTCGCTTATTTGAAAACACTATGGCCGACGTGGTGACCTTAAGTGTGGACGATCACGACAGCTTAATGGCCTATGTACTGAGTTGTACGCATTTAATGAATATCGCCTTTGCTAAAGTCCTGGCCGACAGCGGG
>JAKSCJ010000134.1 GCA_022360675.1 Lysobacterales bacterium | reverse complement strand
TCACCAGCACGTTTAAGCGACCACGGTGGGCCATGCCAATCACGGCTTCTTTCACGCCTTGTTCGCCGGCGTGGTGAATCACTTCGTACAGTAATGAAATTAAGCTCTCGCCACCCTCCACCGAGAACCGCTTCTGACCCACATAACGGGTGTGCAAGTAGCGCTCTAAGCCTTCGGCGGCGGTGAGTTTTTCGAGAATACGGCGACGACCTGTGGCATCGGCGTTGAAATCACCCTTGCTGCCTTCCAAGCGTTGCTGAATCCAGCGCCGCTGTTCGGTATCGGCAATGTGGGTGTATTCGATGCCAATGCTGCCGCAATAGACTTTGTCGACAAGCTCGATGATATCGCGCAGCTTCATCCGCTGCGGCGCATGCAAAGAGCCGGTGTCGAACTCGCGATCGAGATCGGTTTGATCGAGATCGTGGGCGGCCAGCTGCAAATCGGGTACTTCTTGGCGCTTGCTCAAACCTAGCGGGTCGAGCTGGGCGCGTTGGTGGCCACGCACACGAAATGCGTTGACCAACTTAAGAACACCGGCTTGCTTGTGGTCTTGATGGGCTGAATCACCGTCCTGCCAGGCCACTCGATAATGGCCATTGCGTGCCATTTCCTTAAAGTGTTCGATGATGTTGCCGTGTACGGCTTCATCCTCGGCGCCCTGGTGGATCTGCGAGAAAGCGTTGCGCCAGTACTCAGGCACTGAGTCTGTGTCCTGTAGCCAGCTTTCGTATAGGGATTCGACGTAGGCGGCGTTCACCCCGCCCAGGTGAGAAGACTTCTTAAAACGCTCCAGTAACGAGCCCACTGTTTTAATCCGTGTTTGTGAGAAGTTCAGTTTACGTGCCAGTGCTTTAAGTGTCGGGAAAATCCCAAAATACCTGAAGATGAAACACGCACCCGGTCCACCAATCGTAAAAGACGGTGCAAAGACCCTAGATTATATCGTAATTAGGTAGTCTGTTGCGGTTTGTCAAGACCTCTTTTCGAGAAACTCCCGCTTAAAGTGGCTTGGCGTCGGTGTATGGAATGCTTATTCCTGAATTTCTGCATATACAGAAAGGTTAGACGCCTTGGCAATGCCTGGTTTGTGCCTGCGCATTTTTTGTATGGATACCGATCCGCAAGACACAACGACCCAAGACACAACCCTTTTGGTGGTTATGCCACACTTTGCCTGCATGGCTGGCGCTTGTCTATTAGCGCAAGGTCTTAAGCACGGCTTAAGACAAAAGCACCGCTGTTTAATAAGAAACTCACCAGTGCATGATTACTGCAATCTTGAGCTTCCAAGGTGGCGCTTTGGCAGATGCGGCGCGCTTGTTCGTGGCTGGTGGTGAAGGTTTCACCATTGGCGC
This sequence comes from Lysobacterales bacterium, assembly GCA_022360675.1. Taxonomy (GTDB): domain Bacteria; phylum Pseudomonadota; class Gammaproteobacteria; order Xanthomonadales; family Wenzhouxiangellaceae; genus JAKSCJ01. The sequence continues at coordinate 1,562 of JAKSCJ010000134.1, read as the reverse complement.
ACAGGAGTGCTTTGTCGCCTAAATCCAGCCATTGCAAACGCGCGGCATGCTGGCGACACACCAAGGGATATTGTTGCAGAAGTTCACCGAGCGACTGGGCTTGCTGAGGATCGTAATCGTCGGCGGCAACCGGTTGATCGTGCAGTAACGTGTTCGCCAGGCGATAACGGCTCAAGGCGCTGCCCAGCCAGGTTTTGAATTCCCGGTCGGGTGCTTGAACCACACGATTAAGCAATGCGCGAAAGCGCTCCACGGCTTGATCATCCATCAACCAAGGGTCGCTATTGGCTTTAAGATCAGGATCGCGATAACGCGGTGGTTGATTCACCTCGGCCCAGTGATTGGCAAGATCGTCCAGTAAATCGGCCACCGAAGTCTCTCGTAACCCCACCGATGCGGTCATACAGGGTTCTAAAGCCAAGCCATAATGAGCCACATTAGGTGGTAAATAGAGTAAATCGCCGGGTTCGCAAACCCATTGTTGCTCGGCGCTAAAGTGTTTGAGCACTTTAATATCCAAACCCTCGATGAGTTCCGGATTAAATTGCTCGGCAATCTGCCAGCGTCGCTTGCCTTCCATTTGAATCAAAAACACGTCGTATTCGTCGGTGTGCGGCCCCACCGAACCGCCTTGGGCAGCAAAGCTCATCATTAAGTCGTCGATGCGCCAGGCCGGTAGAAAATCAAATCGCGCCAGAAAATCGGCGGCCTCGGGCATGAATTTATCCAGATCCTGAACCAATAAGGTCCAATCACGATCACCGATGCTGTCGTAACGATCTTCGGCAATGGGGCCATGTTCCACCGCGAAATTTGCTTGCTCCCAAGTGCCGGTGATAATGCGCGAGGCAATTTCTTCTTCGCAGGAAAATCCCGCCAGCTCGTTGGCCTCCAGTGGCAAGGCGGAAACATCCACGGCGTTGCGAATGAATAAGGGTTTTTTCTGCCAGTATTCGTTGAAAAAAGTATCGAGACCGATGGCAGCCAGAGGCGATTGATTGCTCATAAGGAAGGCGCGGGCGAAGAAATGGAGAAGAAGGTAATTATATCGTTTATCTGCAGCTAAAACTTGCCTTGAAATCGTGATGGTGTGAGCGTTTGCTCGTACCCACGAGCAAACGCCAGAGAACACAAAATAAGCTAACTCACTCGGTCGAGCGTGGGGTTAATTCATATTTTTATTCGAAGCCTTCGTAATGCGCAGTGGCTGAGGCGGTGAAAAACGTGTTGTTACTTAAGTTTAATACGGTGGCACTCATGGTTACTGGGCGGAGTGGGGAAATTGGTACGGAGCAAACCTTGCGATTTGGGTTGCAGCGGCTATCGGACCAAAGCACCCGAAAGTTGGATGGTGCGCCGTCAATGCGGAAGAATGCGAGCGTCGATGGACGAGGAGACTCTGCGAAGCAAGCATTTGCTTCGTAAATATCAAAGCCGAGGGTTTCAATTAAACAACTCATACCGCCGCTAGCAAATTGTTCGTCATTCGCAGATGGCTCATACATTTCTGGGAATAACTCCAGCAAATATTCAGGGCTTTCGCTATTCAATGCATCGGTAGC
>JAKSCJ010000036.1 GCA_022360675.1 Lysobacterales bacterium | reverse complement strand
TGCTTCTAGAATGCGTGCGGGAATTTGATGCTGGGCCAGCAGGTCAACAATAAACTCGGCATTGCGCTGGATATCGCCAGGGTTACCGGCAAAGTTAGGTAAAGACAACAGCTGTGAGAACTCGTCGACCACCTGTTGCTCGTGACGTTCACGCCATTCTTTACCGGCAAGCGCCCCCACTTTGGCCTTTTCAGCACGCAGCTGACTGGCCGCTGTAGTGTCGCTATGCGCCCATACATTGCTCAGTGGCCACAGCGCCAAAGCGGCCAAGGTGCCCAAGGTGAACAGCGAGCGCCCAAACCCAGCGCGAGCGGTTGTTGTTAACCCGGCGCCAGTGTTTTTGTCTAAGCTTGCGCAAGCGCTTTTTTGTGCTGAAAAACCGTGCCTCTGTTCACGCTTTTCCGACAAGCCCTGAGCTTTTGAATCAAAAGAAAATCTGCCTTTTTGCCACAATGTTTTGCTGGTGCATACCATGGGCTTTAGCCTCTTTTTTTTGTGGTAGCAACAACTTATCACACTTTGACAACGTTCGTACGACAATTATCGACGACAGCAACATTTTCTAAAATATCGTGAGATTCAAGTGCTTACTTACAGCCAGTATGGCGTCAAGATTCCAGTTCAGCCAGCTGTTTTTCTAACGCTTCCAGCTTTTCACGGGTGCGAGCCAGTACCGCTTTTTGTACATCGAATTCTTCACGGGTTACCAAATCCATACGGTCAAAACTCGCTTGCAGAACAGCGCGAAACTGCTGCTCCATATCTTGGCGCAAGTTATCCAGCGCCGGCGGTAGATGCCCTACCAGTTTGCGGCTCAGTTCATCTAGGGTTTTTAAGTCGATCATGGTGTTGGTATCCATCAAAGCATTTATTTCGATGCTAGCCTTGCTGCCAGTCAAAGCTGCTGCACTTAAACACTAAACATCGATATCGCACAAAGCATTACAATAGCTTTTCGCTTATTGTTTCATTATCCAGCGCCCATGGGTATAGCAGGCCCTCGGGCTTCATCAAGTTGAAGGCTCTTTGAGCCAACAACAACCAGCCGAAAACAGCGCCGATGTTGGCTCTGCGAGCTGAGTAGTTTTGCCATGAAAATGATCACTGCGATCATCAAACCCTTCAAACTCGACGATGTTCGCGACGCTTTATCCGAAGTGGGCATACAAGGAATGACCGTTTCTGAAGTGAAGGGTTTTGGTCGCCAAAAAGGTCATACCGAGTTGTATCGGGGTGCCGAGTACGTCGTGGATTTTTTACCCAAGCTACGCTTAGAGATTGCGGTTTCAGACGAGCGCTTGGACGACGTGATCGAAGCCATCATGAACGCAGCGGGTTCTGGCAAGATCGGCGACGGTAAGATTTTTGTTCACAGCCTCGAGCGCGTGGTGCGCATTCGTACCGGCGAAGAAGGCGACGAGGCTTTATAAAGCCCCGCCAGCTAGCATTTCTCGCTTACACCCAATTCATTTGCGCTCGCAGATGCAGCGCAATATTGAT
>JAKSCJ010000311.1 GCA_022360675.1 Lysobacterales bacterium | reverse complement strand
TGAGGCCCACCGCACCCAGGAAGGCGATCTGGGCCGCCAAATGCGAGCGGCTTTGCCCAATGCCTTCCTCTTCGGCTTAACGGGAACGCCTGTTAATAAAGCCGATAAAAACACCTTCTGGGCCTTTGGTGCAGAGGAAGATCAAGGCGGCTATATGAGCCGCTACACCTTCCATGACTCCATCCGTGACGATGCTACATTGCCCTTACATTTCGAGCCACGCCTCGTAGACGTTCACGTTGACAAAGAAGCACTCGACAAGGCATTTAACGAATTCAAAGAGAGTGCGGCACTAACAGACGAAGAAGCTGATGCCCTAAACCAAAAGTCAGCCAAGATGTCCGCTTTTCTTAAAGCCCCAGAGCGCGTAGAGAAAATAGTCGAAGACATTGCCGTGCATTTCATGGAAAAGGTAGAGCCACACGGCTTCAAGGCGATGATAGTCACTCCAGATCGGCACGCCTGTGTTCAGTATAAAGAGGAGTTAGATAAGCACTTCCCAACTGAAGCAAGCACGGTGGTTATCTCTACCACGGCTAACGACGACCTTGAATTCAAGCAAAAGTGGGCCGTAGACAAAAGCCAACAGGAAAAAATAGTCGAGGACTTTAACGACCCTCAACTCGATCCCAAGTTCATCATCGTCACCGCCAAGCTACTAACAGGTTTTGATGCGCCGATTTGCCAGACCATGTATCTGGATAAGTCCTTGAAGGACCACACCTTGCTTCAGGCAATCTGCCGCACGAACCGTCTCTACCCAAATAAGACCTTCGGCTGTATTGTCGATTATTTCGGCGTGTTTGATGATGCAGCTAAAGCCTTGGAATTCGACGAGGAAAGCGTACAGCAGGTAGTCACCAATCTATCGGAGCTTCGCGAGAAACTTCCACAGGCCATGCGGGACGCCTTGAGTCATTTCGAAGGCGTAGACCGATCCCTGGAAGGCTTTGAAGGCCTGGAAGCCGCACAAAACGCCATAAACACCGATGATAAAAAAGATGCCTTTGCTGCAGACTTTAAATACCTAGCCAAACTCTGGGAGTCCTTATCACCAGACAACATGCTGGATATCTACAACGAAGACTACAAATGGCTCGCACAGGTCTATGAATCTGTAAAACCAGCCTCAGATAACATCGGTAAACTACTGTGGCTAACCCTGGGAGCCCAAACCACTCAGCTGATTCATGACAACGTGCATGTTGGTAACGTACATGTGCTGGACGAGTTTGTCATGGATGCAGATGTTATTGAAGATATCTTTAACAACCCTAATCCCAAGAAAACCAAGCAGCTTGAGAAGATACTGATAGACCGCTTCAACAAGCACGGCGATCTACCCGTATTCAAATCCTTGAGCGAACGCCTCGAAGCATTACGGGACAAAGCCGAGAAAGGCCTTATTGCCTCAATCGATTTCGTTAAAGAGCTCTGCAAAATCGCTAAAGAAACACTCCAGGCCGAGAAAGAACTAGAAGAAGAGCGCCAAGAGAAATCTCCCAAGGCCGCACTGACAGAGCTTTTCCTTGAGTTGAAGACCGACCAAACGCCAGCTGTTGTGGAGCGCATCGTCGAAGATATTGACGCAATCGTTCGTGTCGTTCGATTTCCGGGCTGGCAGCAGTCAAATCAGGGGGAACGAGAGGTACAGAAGTCATTACGCAAGGCGCTTCTGAAGTACAAGCTGCATAAAGATCAGAATTTGTTTGACCAAGCTTATGCTTATATTAAGGAATATTATTAATGGCGTGCAATGCAGGGAGCAATCCACTGAACATTATTGGCTTTCCAATCGACGACCATTGTATTTAGGTCGCAATTTACAGGAAAACGAAGAGGCTTTTATAGGTCTTGAATTGCTGCGAAATTTCTGGAACTTGCAGTCTTATAATGTAGGCTTAAGTGTGAGTTTTTGATTTGATCGGTTATAGTTTTTTGTATTTAAATACTTTTAATTTCATGCATCATGGGCGTATGTCCCGATTTCTTTGTGGCTTTTGTTGCTGATTTGGTCATTAACTGGAAACAGGTGAGGTCGTAATTGAGCGGAAGAATATCAAACCTTCACCATTGATGGCACTGAAAAGCCAAGTAGGCTGGCGACAACATGGCCTTGTTTAGGATGAAGGTTGAGGCGCGCGAAGGCGCTGAGGTCTAGCTATCTATAATTTGCTCTGCAGCTCGTAGACCAGACAACAACGCGCCGTGGGTGGTGCCGTGGTATTCAAAGATCGTGTGCTCGCCCGCGAAGAAGAGTCGTCCGGCGATGGGTTGCGCGAAGATCTCATATTGGGCAGCCGAACCTCCGACTTGAGAGTAAGAATAAGCACCTTTAAAGTGCGGATCTTCCGACCAGTGCGTTGTCAGTACGGACAATGGTTCACCCACACGTTCTCCCCAAACCGAGCGTAAAACATCGAGTGCATCGTTCGTCATTTCTGCCGGGGCCATCTGGTCTGCAACGGGTGCGTAGCGGCCAAAAGAAAGCCCCAGCAAAATGTTCTTGTCACTAAAAGTTCGGTAATTAAGCCAATAGTTCCAGCGTCCCTTAGGTTCGGTCATCACGCCGACGTATTGGGTTTCTGTATCCCAAAATGCTTGATCGAACTGGAGTGCGATTTTCGTTACTGTGCCGAATCCCAGTGAAGAAATGGCTTCTTGTAGCTTGTTGGGTAGTGGTGGGTTAAAACGAATGGTGTCGGCTTTTAATACGCCTAAGGGAACCGTGCAAATGACATAGTCGGCCACCAAGTCGTTTACTTTAACGCGATCTTGTTGATAACGAATCTGGCTCACCGGTGTATTGGGCCGAATATCCAGGCCTTCCATCAAGGGCTTTAAAATGCGGTCGTACCCTTGGGTGAAAATGACATCGTCACCATCAAACTCATCATCCGAAAAAATGTTGGCAGCAGAGATATCTTCAATACCAGCACCGATATCGAACTCGATGAATGCCGACAATAACCAACGCGCCAATGGGTCTTGCAGTAACGCTGGCTCCATGTCGGTAATCGCTGCTTCTATACTGCGTCGATCCCAGCGCGAAACCCGATATAGCTTTCGACTTAAACGACGGTAAATGCGATCAAGGCGTTCGTAATCGACCTCTGGCAGCGAGGTTCCGCTGGCATCGAAAATCTCAAGACTATCGTCGTCGGTCACAAAGGTTTGGGCGTGGACTTGCTTGGCTAATTGCTGGATGGGGTTTTCTTCGCTGGGTCCGTGTATCCAGCCCGCTCCATATTCAAACGGCGCACCCATGGCGCGGTTGGTGCGTATGCGACCGCCGATATAATTACCTGCTTCAAGAACGACGACTTTAGCACCATAGGCTTGCAAGGTTTTTGCGGCTGATAAACCGGCGATACCCGCGCCAACCACCACCACGGTTTTCCCCTGCAAGTTCTTTTTTCCATGAGCGTTTTGAGTGCTGAGCTTGGCGCTGAGACTAGCCAGCAATGCGGCCATGCTCAGTTTTAAAAAGTGTCGTCGTGAATACATATTACTCTCGCAGCTTGTTTGCCAGCGTCATGGTTTAAGGTCGGGTGTGACACGGTGATGATTCATTATCGTGACAGAATATGAGTCATCGATCGATCTTCGCCAGCATGGCCAAGATTACAAAAATAAGGATTACGCATGTTAGAAATACGACCCAATTGCGAACTCTGCGATGTGGACTTACCTGCCAATAGCACACAGGCCAGGATTTGCTCCTACGAATGTACCTATTGTGCCGATTGTGTGGAACAGGTTCTTTTTAACGTTTGCCCCACTTGCGGTGGTGGATTGGTGCCGCGACCCATTCGACCACAACGTTCCTGGCGGGCGGAGTTGAATTTGGGTTTAGCCAACCATCCGGCGGGTACAAAACGCCGTTACAGCCGCTTTACCCGTGAAGATATCGACCAGCACGTAGCGAGAATTAAGGATATTCCGCCCGAGCAGCGTTAAATGTTTGTTCGCTAATTGGTTGATTTTTCAGCCAGTCAACGTTTTCTTCGTCACGCTCTCAAGCTTTGAGAACCGGCTTTGATTAAATGAACCCATCAAAGCCAAGGCGTGGGTTCAGAACCCTTTTGGGTGTCGGTAAAACGATGGACACGGTGTCGGAGTAACGCCCTTGGCGCTCGGGTTGGGATGGTCTAGCATGGGCGCGTTTATTGCTGTTGCTGCAACTGAAAAAGGACGGCCAATATGACGCAATTCCACGATTCTGGCGCTTCCTACGACAGCTTGGTACAGACCAAAGTGACCCAGCTGGCCCAGCTGATGAATCGCTACGGTTTAATGTTAAGCACGGCTGAATCTTGCACCGGCGGCTGGATTGCCAAATGCATCACCGATGCGGCGGGTAGCTCGTCTTGGTTTGATACCGGTTTTGTTACCTATAGCAACCAGGCCAAGCAGCGTTTGTTGAATGTTCAAGCCACCAGCCTTGAACGCTGGGGCGCGGTGAGTGAACCGGTGGCGATGGAAATGGCGGTGGGTGCCGTGGCCAATAGTGCGGCTCAGGTGGCGGTGTCGGTTACCGGTATTGCTGGTCCCGGTGGCGGCAGCGATGAAAAGCCAGTGGGCTTGGTGTATCACGCTTTGCACTGGCGTTTGCTAGCCACTAACGAGGCACACACGTGGCCGTTGCGGTGGCAGTTCGATGGCGATCGCGAAGCCGTGCGACAAGCAACGGTGTTGGCGGTGATGGAACATTTACTGCAGCGCCTCGGTGCTTTGGATGAAGCGAAAGGCGCTTCATGAATGCATGAGCATCGTGCGAGTCTGCGTTGTTTCTTTGCCTTTTGGCCCGATGCCGATACGCGTTTGGCCATTGCCCGGCAACGCGATGCACTAAGTGCGACACAGCCGAGTCCAGTGCGACCCATGCGCGATGAAAACTTGCATTTAACCTTGGTGTTCTTAGGCAATATTAATCAGCAGCAGCTACACCAAGCGCAAGCGGTAGCCGAGCAAGTTCGAGCTCAGGCTTTTGAGTGGTATTTGGATCGCTACGGTTATTTTCCGCGGCCAAAAGTGCTGCACTATCAGCCCAGCCACGTGCCGGCGGCAGCAGAAGACTGCCAGCACCAATTGAATACGGCTTTACAAGCGGCAGGCTTGCCCCATGAGCAGCGATCTTGGGTTCCCCACGTTACGTTGCTACGCAAGGCAACGGCGGCCAGCACACGGCAAGCCCCACGGGTTCGTTGGCGAGTCGCTGAGTTTGTCTTGGTGGTTTCGCGACAGCAGGCCCAAGGTGTGGTTTATGAACCGGTGGGGCGCTGGCCTTTGTTAAACGCTTTGCTAGGCAATAATTGAGGCCAAGCAATATTACTAAGGGCGCATAAGCGCTTTGCGTGATTGATTTTTTTCTTGCCAAGGCCTCATAACGGCGTTGGCAATGCGACAATAAGAAGCCACAGCATCTTCGCTGTGGATGTGTAATAATACTGTGTGTTTATACAGCATATGTTGAATATTAGTTTGATGTGGAGGAAGCATGGTGGATGACAACCGCAAACGCGCCTTGAGCGCCGCCCTGGGCCAGATTGAAAAACAATTCGGTAAAGGTACGGTAATGCGCATGGGCGATGGTGGCTCGGCGCGGGATATCGAAGTGGTTTCCACCGGCTCCATTACCTTGGACTGCGCGCTGGGTATCGGTGGTTTACCCAAAGGTCGTGTAATCGAGATCTACGGCCCTGAGTCCAGCGGTAAATCCACGATTGCATTGCAAGTGGTGGCCCAGGCTCAAAAGGGTGGCGGCACGGCGGCTTTTGTGGATGCCGAGCACGCTTTAGACCCCACGTATGCGGCCAAGCTGGGTGTGGAAGTCGACGACTTACTGGTCTCCCAGCCCGATACCGGCGAACAAGCGCTGGAAATTACCGATATGTTGGTGCGTTCAGGCGCGGTGGATGTGGTGGTGGTGGACTCCGTAGCCGCCTTAACGCCTAAAGCCGAAATCGAAGGTGAAATGGGTGACTCCCATGTGGGTTTGCAAGCCCGTTTGATGTCGCAGGCGCTGCGTAAGCTCACCGGTAACATCAAACGCTCGAACTGCTTGGTTATCTTCATTAACCAAATTCGGATGAAGATCGGCGTGATGTTCGGCAGCCCCGAAACCACCACCGGTGGTAATGCACTGAAATTCTACTCGTCGATTCGTATGGATATCCGCCGTATCGGTTCCATCAAGAAAGGCGATGAGGTTATCGGTAACGAAACCCGTATTAAGGTGGTGAAAAACAAGATGGCACCACCATTTCGCCAAGCCACCTTCGAGATTCTCTACGGCGAAGGAATTTCCAAGGTGGGTGAGTTAATCGACCTGGGCGTTGAACACGGTTTAGTGGGTAAATCGGGTGCTTGGTACAGCTACGGCGACGAGCGTATCGGGCAAGGTAAAGAGAACGCACGAAACTTCTTGCGCGATAACCCCGAGATCGCCGCCAATATCGAAAGCCAACTGCGCGCTAAATTGATTCCTACTTCGGTACAAGCGCCAGAGGAAGAAGCGGAAGCAGATCCCAAGGCGAAAACTAAAGCTAAGGCCTAATATAGGCAGTGCTGACCGCATTGTTGGCCGAGGCGCTGAATCTTCTGCTTTAAACCATGCTTTAGCTATCAAAAAAGCCCGCGTTTGCGGGCTTTTTTGTGGATTATCGAAAGGTATGGTTTACAACAGACTGGGCTCGATACTCGCTGTGATCAGGCCCGCAATTGGTTTCCAATTAACTAGTTGGCTTTTTCTTCAGGTGTATCCGAACCCGGAGCCTGAGCTTTAGCGTGTAGGTGCTCTTCGCCGTGGCCTTCTAAGTAGCGTTTACGTTTGTTTGGGCGAATCTTTTCCAGATCAACCAAAACCAAACCATCTACGCTATTGGAAAAGTCAGGATCCACACCAAAAGCTAAGAAGCGAGCACCGCCGGGCTCACAAAGCTCAGTGTATTGCTTGTACAGCGTGGGTACCCGCGAACCGAAGCGTTTTAAGTTCTCTTTCAAGATACGGAAGCTATTGTTGGCATCCAGCTGGCCAAAGTCGGGTTGATCGTCCTGGCCGTTGAAAGAGAAGGGCTGATGCGCCTCGGCCAAACCTTGTTCGGCACCGAAGTAACGATCGTAATAGGCCACCAACCAGTCGCGAACCTCGGGCGGCTCAGCACCGGAAATGGTGACAGGGCCCAACAGGTGGCGCAAACCCGGATAACGCTTCAAATAAGCGCCGATGCCGTACCACAGATAATCGAGGCTGCGCGAGCCCCAATATTTGGGTTGCACGAAGCTGCGACCTAACTCCACCGCGTTTTCCAAATAATTCTGCATCTCGGGCGAATATTTGAAGAGCGTGGCGGTGTATAAACCATTCAAGCCGCGTTCGGTGAGGGTTTTTTTGCAGTCGGCCAGGCGGTAGGCGCCAGCGATTTCCATCTGGGTTTCGTCCCACAACACGATGTGATCGTAATGCAGATCGAACGCGTCGATATCGCGCGCTTTGCCTGTGCCTTCGCCCACGGCGCGGAAAGTGTATTCGCGCAGGCGACCGATTTCGCGCAACAGTGCTGAATTGCTGCCTGGGTGGCAAACGAAGATGGTTTTGCCATCTTGCGTTTGACCAATGCGCTCGGCATCGGCCAGCTCGGCCAATAGGCGGCGAGGATCTTCAGGACTGGCGATAACCGGCATGTTTTCGGGCTGGGCGCGGTTGCGGCCTAAAGCGTAAACCCGTTTGCGGATTTGTCGGCTCAACTGACGGAAGTCGGTGCTGCCAGCTTTTTCTGGCGCACAAATGGGCGCACCAATGCGCACCTGGGCGCGGGTGAGTTTATTGCGCCGGAACATTTGGCGCGGCAGCATCATGGTGCCCAACGGTGGAGCAAACAATGATGCGGCGTAAAACCAGGGTGAGTTATTGGCTTTCACGTGCACTGGAACAATCGGTGCGCCGGTATGAGCGGCAAAGCGCAAAAAGCCTTCGTGCCAGCGGCGGTCACGAATGCCTTTGGGGCCTAAACGTGAAACCTCACCAGCGGGGAAAATAATGAGTGCCTGATCGGCCTCAAGCGCCTTGATAATACGACGACAGCTGGCTGCCGAAGTTTTACCACCGCCTAAGATACGCACGGGCAGCAAGGTGTCTTGAAGTTGATGAATCGACAACAAGATATCGTTAGCCAGAATTTTTACGTCGGGGCGGATATCGCCCACCATTTTCAGCAGCAAGAGCGAATCCAAGCCACCCAGAGGGTGGTTTGAGGCAATGATGACGCGGCCAGTGCTGGGGATGTGCTCGCGTTCGATATCGTCGACCAAGTAACGCGCGTTGAAATAACGCAGCGCCTCGTCGACTAAGCTTAAGCCGCTGAGATGGCCGTACTCGTCTAAGAAGGCATTGGCACTATCCACGCCCATCCAACGTCCCAGCTGGCGGCTAAGAGGCCGTGTAATGCGCTGACGCCGCCCGTTAAACCAGGTTGGGAATTGGTTTTCTAGGGTTTTTTCGATATTCAGCATGACTGCTTGCTCCCCAGCAGGGTCAAAATCCTAGGACTCAAAGTCCTGTGACATCCGGAACATTGTGATGACACTTTGCAGACGTTTTAATGACAGACGGCAAAATGTTGACACGGTTTACCGTAAAAGAAGGTAAACCGCAGGTATCATCGACCCAGCACGTTTGCGCGCTGATGGTCATGTTCGACAGAGTTGGAGTACCGGATGAGATGGATGTCATAGATCGTCATTAGGCAAGCCAGTGCGTGAACCTCCGATGAACCATACGCTAGCGTATGCTGGGCACCAAGGGTTTGTCTTGATGCGTTGTTCAGTGGATCGTGGCAGAACGTCCCCAGTGTGTGGTCTGCCAGTGGCTGCGGGCACAAGCTCTATTGGATCGGCTCGTGTGGGTGTGTCCTTCCCAGGCGGAAACCGAAATAAGAGATGACAATGGGCTGACCTCCATGCCGGCGTTGTCATATTTTCGCTGTCATATTTTCCGGATCGCTAAACAGTTGGCAAGTGCCTGAGGTCACGATTCGGCGCTTTTGTGCGAGCGGATATTTTAACAACTCATTATAAGTGACTGATTATTCATTGTATATGAAGATTACACTGGAGATCGTCGACTGGCGATTTTTCCTGCTCTTTTTGACACCAATGCACATATTTCGTGCGAAAAGGCCGGAAACCCTAAGGTATTCCGGCCACTGATCTGCGTATTTTCAGCTGAAAAAAGTGCGACAACTCAAAAATAGCTGCGCCTTACAGCTCGGAGGTGCGGCGGCGAATATACACAGCACCAACCATGAAGACTGCACCAATCACCACGCCATACCACAGTGAAGGATCGCTGAGGCGTTCGCCCAAGTAGCTCATCGTGCTGGAGAAATCCACCACACTGACCGCTTCATTGAGGACATCGCCATCGGGATTATCGTCGCCAATACCAATTTGTACGGTGTCGTCACCAATTCTGGCATGCACATTAAAGGGTAGAACCGCTTGGGTGATGCGCTCACCGATGTAATACATCACGCTGGGTGTGCGGTAATCGAAGTTTTGTACCAGCATCCAATAGCGATGAATCCAACTCACCAATAAGGGAATACCCACCGCGAACAACAAAGGCAGGCGCGGAGCAAAGGCGGAGCACAACAGCAACCAACCCCATAAGGGCAGCAACCACACGGCTTGCACCAAGCTGCCTAAAATGAAGTAGAAAAAGTGACTGATCAGATTCGCAGGTGCCCAGAAATTGGCCCACGGGCTTATATCTGCAGCGATTGCGTAAATGCTGACCAAACCCAGCATGACAAACAGCGTGATCGCCATGGCCACCAGAAAGACGGCGGGCAGGAGTAGCGCACCACTGGCCATCTTGCTGATGACGGTCATGCTGTCGCTGATGGGTAGCGATTTCCAAAATAAAATACTGCGATCTTTACGGTCGTCGTAG
>JAKSCJ010000399.1 GCA_022360675.1 Lysobacterales bacterium | reverse complement strand
GAATGTAATGCATGACATCGGCGCACACCAGTAAATCGACCGGCTCTTCAAAGCGAAGTTCTGCCAGATCGCCAAAACTCACCAGATGCAGATTACGCTCGCGGCCATAACGCTCGATAGCGTACTCGCTGGAATCTAAACCGAGATAACGAATCTTTGGGTCGATGGCCAACAGCGCTTCGCGCCAAACCCCTTCGCCACAGCCCACATCCAATACGGTGCGCGGTGGATAGCCCAGGTAGTATTCCGCCTGGGCTAAGGCCAGATTCACCTTACGCTTGAGATGCTGCTCGATTTCTTGCTGGCGGCTAGGGTCGCGGTACCAATGATCAAAATAGGCGCAATCGTAAATTTTGTTCATCGGTACAAAAGGCTCCTCAAGCGCTCAGCGGTGGCAAGCAATTAGTGGCGAAAATGGCGACGTCCGGTGAACACCATCACGATGCCATGTTGATTAGCCGCCTCGATCACTGCCTCGTCGCGCATGGAACCACCGGGTTGAACGATGGCGCTCACACCGGCGGCGGCCGCCTCTTCCACGCTATCGGGGAAGGGGAAAAAAGCATCGGAGGCCATGGCCGAGCCTTGCAAGGATAGCTTGGCCATGGCGGCTGTTTCGCGCGCAATGCGAGCGGAATCGACCCGGCTCATTTGGCCGGCACCCACGCCTACGGTTTGGCCGTTGGCGGCATACACAATGGCATTGGATTTCACCGAGCGCACCACCTGCCAGGCAAAGTGCAAATCGTGCCAGTGCTGCGCGTTGGGTTGTTGTTCGGTCACGACACGCCAATCGGCCTTGGGAACAGTGACCAAGTCACGATCTTGCACCAAAATACCGCCATCGATACAGCGAAACTCCAGCTCGGATTCAACACCGGACTCAGGCACAGGCACCGCTAGCAAGCGTAGGTTTTTCTTCGCCGCTAAACAGTCGCGGGCTGCTGCCGAAAAACTGGGCGCAATAATCACTTCAGCAAATTGCTGGCTGATCAACTGGGCAGTGGCTTCATCGATCTCACGGTTGCTGGCAATAATGCCGCCAAAGGCCGATTGTGCATCGCAGCTCAGCGCTTTTTGGTAGGCTTCAGCTACAGTCTCCGCCACCGCGGCACCGCAAGGGTTGCCATGCTTAATGATGGCGCAGGCGGTTTGTTCAGGCCATTGGCGCACCAACTGCCAAGCAGCATCAGCATCGAGCAAGTTGTTGTATGACAACACTTTACCTTGCAAGGGCTGGACCGCCGCCAAACGGTGCGGGCAGTCAGCACTTTGATACAAAGCTGCCCGTTGATGAGGGTTTTCGCCATAGCGCAGTGCGCGCACTTGCTTCAGCTGCAGGGGCAGGGCAGTGGGGAGCGCGCTGGTTTCATCGACAGCGGTATCATCAGCCACGCTAGCCAGCAGATATTCATTGATGGCGGCATCATATTGAGCGGTATGACCAAAAGCCTTGGCGGCCCAACGTCGGCGCTGTACGGCATCGGCACCGTTGGGCAACAAGCGCAAAAAATCGCCATAGTCGGTACTATCCACCAAAGTGGTGACCCAACGGTGATTTTTCGCCGCCGCGCGAATCATCGCCGGCCCACCGATATCAATTTGCTCCACCGCTTGCTCTAAGCTGCAATCGGGCTTGGCGATAGTACTTTGGAAGGGGTACAAGTTCACCACCACCACATCAATGGCAGCGATGTCTTGTTCGCGCATCACTTCGGCATCTTCATCACGGCGCGCCAAAATACCGCCGTGAATTTTCGGATGCAGGGTTTTCACCCGGCCGCCCATAATTTCGGGAAACTGAGTCACTGCACTCACCGCCGTAACCGGCAAGCCTAAATCACTCAAAAATCGTGCCGTACCGCCGGTGGAAAGCAGTTCATAACCTGCGCCATGCAGGCCACGAGCCAAAGCTTCTAAACCGGTTTTGTCAGACACACTGATCAGCGCCCGAGGCGCCCGCTCAGGAGATGCATTCGTGCTCATTGGTCACTCTCTTGTCGGCTAGACAATGGAAGCTTGCAGTGCCGTGCTCCGCAACATTACCGCAAATGAATATAACCGAATCGCCACCAGCTAAAAACGGCTCGCACTGGCGCACAAGACCACGCCAGTGTCGATCATGCTGGAAACCAGGCGAAACTTAAGATGCGCTATCGGTCAGTCCGTATTGACGCAGACGCTGACGTAAGGTGGTGCGAGTGATGCCCAAAATAGTGGCAGCACGGGATTGATTGCCGCCCGCGTGTTCCATAACCGCAGCGATCATGGCGGGTTCGACTTCCTCGATAATCATTTTATAAACGGCGCGCGGCTCGGCGCTGCCCATATCGCGTAGATATTCGCTCACCAGTGTGTGAACAAACTGGGCCAATCGGGAATTATTTACAGGCGCGTGTGGACCTGACATGGGTCATATATGCTTACTGGGGGATGGGGGCTTAAGCTACCATATTCGCCCGCCCGATGGGATACTCCAGCCGAGTTTTTACGCCCTTTTTATTAAAAAACGAGACATCCAGAACGCCGCCTTGCCATAAACCACGCCATGAGTCCCGTCGGCAAGCTAAGCGCCCGCTTAGCCAAAAATGATGGCCAGCGGGTGGTTTTTACCTCAAATGAACGCGCTCAGTTAAATGCGTACGGAAAGCTTTAAAGAATACGGAAGGTCATGCCACCGTGACCGCCAATAGGCGTGCTGAGCTGTAAAACCAAGGGAAAATCTTCTTGGCCTTCGACCAGCTGCAGCGCATCGATTTCCACCGGCAAATATTCTTTGGCGTTAAAGCGTCGGACCGCCACCACATTTTGGGTGGTATCGAGCAAGCTCACCTCTAACACCGGAAATGCCTGGGGGTAATCGGCCGTATTGAGCATACGTAAGCTCACGAGCTGGGCGTTTTGCACCGAAGGGTGGCTATGCACATCGCGGCTAATAATACGGAAGGCTTCGGGTTCGTGGGTTTGTGAAGCCAAACGCTCGATCGCTTTGAGCTGTTCCTGATAGTCATAAAGCTGCCAGCCTTGGTACGCCAATGCCGCCAGCAGGCTCAAGGCAATCACCCACCATACGGCCACCGGCAATGCGGCCGATTGGCTACGCCCTAATGCGCCCATATCGATGGTTTCTTCTGGATGGGCCTGTGCGGTATCCAAAGCTGGCGCACCGTGCTCGGTCATTTCAGCACGTGCTTCGAGTTGCTTTTGATCGTGGCGTTCGAGGCTGAAGGCCTCGGTCGTAGGGTCGTTCTCTGCGACCGCGTAATCGCCCGCCATATCGAAAGGATCGGGCAGCTCGATATCGGTACTGAGATCGGGTATGCCATCTGCCGTAGCACTGGTTTGCTTGGCATCGAGCAGCGTTTTTGCGCCGAATTCACCGGCGCTGTGATCATCGGCCGGTAATTCGTCAGACGCCTTCTCGGCGGACACAATGCTCGCCAAATCTGGCTCGCCAGCATCGGGATCCTGCCAGCCTTGCAACACCGGTGGCATGCCTTCTTGGCCCAAGGTACCGCTGAGCGGTAATTCACCGTCTAAAGGTGGGGTTTCGAATAGATTGGCCAGCGCATTAAAAACCTTCTCGCACTCGCCACAACTCACCACGCCCCCGGCGTGGGCGAGTTCACGGGCACTTAGCGTTAAAGTGCGCTGACATTCGGGGCAGCGAGCAAACACCAGAAGCAGTCTTTCCAGGAGCAGTCTTTATTGGGTAAATCGACGTTGCGCGATTACTGGCCTTCCTGCGTTAAAGAGCGGTAGCGGGCCAGATCTTCTTCGTAGTTTTTACGCGAGAACGCCAGCTGCTCTTTCAGGCGGTTGAGCTGATTACTTTGGCGCACAATCACCCCTTTGATACTGGCAATGGGGTTTTGTACCTCGGCGGGAACCGGCTGGCCCACCCGTTCGAAATCGGCGGCCTGGGCGACTAAATCGCGCAGGCTATTGCGTTGATCACGTACAGAAGCGCCGATGAGCTCTTGCTGTTCTTCCAGCACTTCTAGCTCACCACCCATCACCTCGAGGATATCTTGCTCCGAGCGATAAGCCGCCAGCAACAGTCGATCTTTCTTTTCGCGCGCATCACGCTCGACCTGTAAACGGCGTGTTACCGCTTCTTGGTCACGCAAGGCTTTGCGTTCCTCAGGCGTTAAGGTGCGATCGGTACGATCCACCACGGTGCCGCTATTGCTGAGGCGTTCGTGGGCCAGATCTTTGTATTCAGGTGGCAGGGTTTGACCGTAGTGTAGCTCGCCGTTTTCATCCACCCATTTGTAAACGGTGGACTGGCCCGAGTTTTGTTGTGCCCACAGCGGCGTTTGCATGAAACACAGGGCCATACCCAAAACCATTGCGGCTTTGACGCTGACTAGGCGTAGTGAAAAACGAGAATGGTGCGCATGCATGGACAACGGTACCTCTAGCTAAGTGGCTATCCGTTTCAAGGTGGCGTTTTTCGTTCAAAGCGCATGGCGCACTATTGAATCAAGCCCCTTAAACGGTGGCGCAAGCTGTGGAAACGGCGGTAGTTATTGTTCTCGGACGGGTTATCGACGAGCGTCTGGCCTCAGTGTAGCAAGATAGACGCCAAAGCGCGTGCTAGGTTCCCATATCAAGTGGATATAAGACAGCCCCAGCACGCTGAAATACCGATCTTTTTACCTATCGTCACAAGCTATGCGCCCGCATTTTTCTAAGCGCGTATTAGCAACGCCATTCGTCACGATAAGCCTGCATAGCCGGTAAGAACTCGCGATAGTGGTCGTCGCTGCCTAAATAGCTCACCAGGTCGTCCAGGGTGGCAATGCTAATGACCGCTAAGCCCTGCTGACGAATTTCTTCCGCCGCGCCCCGTTCACCCTGACCTTTTTCTTGGCGATCCAACGCCACCGTCACTACTGCAGGTTCGGCTCCGGCGGCCGTTAATGCGGTGATCGATTCACGTACCGAAGTACCCGCCGACAGCACATCATCAATAATCAACATACGCCCAGCTGGCTTCGCCCCTACTAAGACGCCACCCTCGCCGTGGTCTTTGGCTTCTTTGCGGTTGTAGGTCCATGGCAGGTTACGCCCATGGGCTTGATACTTCACCGCCAACGCCGCCGCCAGGGGAATCCCTTTATACGCCGGGCCATAGAGTTGATCGAAACGGGCACCGGCGGCTTCTAAAGCTGCGCGATAGCAGTCGCACAAAATATCCAGGCTTTCGCCATCGGCAAAAATGCCCGCATTAAAAAAGTACGGACTCTGACGCCCCGACTTCAGCGTAAAACTGCCAAATTTCAGCGCTTGGTAACGCAAAGCCAGTTCAATAAAGCGGCGACTATGTTCTTGCATGGCTGGTTCCTGATGGTGAATCGGTGAGCACAAAACAATAAAAATCGCAGGCATTTTAGCGCAAGCGCATTTGGACAGCTGGTGGTTCTGCCGTTATGCTCCCGCCATGCGTATTATCACACTCAATGCCAACGGGATTCGAGCGGCGGCCCGGAAAGGATTTTTTGATTGGTTACCTGAACAGCAGGCCGATGTGGTGTGCATTCAAGAAACCAAAGCCCAGCCCGATCAACTCACCGATGCCCAGTTTCATCCAGAAGGGCATCATTGTTATTACTATTCCGCCGAGAAAAAAGGCTACAGCGGCGTGGCGTTATATTCACGCCACCAACCCGATCGTGTGATCGAAGGGCTAGGCTGGGATCCCATCGATAACGAAGGCCGCTGGATTCAAGCCGACTTCGGCAATCTCAGCGTGGTGTCTTTGTATTTACCTTCAGGATCATCCAGCGAACTACGCCAAGAAGTGAAGTTCGAAGTGATGGCGCGCCTGATGGAACACCTGAAAACCCTCATTAAAGACGGCCGCGAATACATCATCACCGGCGACTGGAATATCGCGCACAAAGAGATCGATCTGAAAAACTGGCGCGGCAATAAAAAGAACTCGGGCTTTTTACCCGAAGAACGTGAATGGATGACCGAGTTATTCGATACCGTAGGTTGGGTCGATGCCTTTCGCCGCGTCAATAGCGATGCCGACGAATACACCTGGTGGTGGAACCGTGGTCAAGCCTGGGCAAAAAACGTAGGGTGGCGCATCGATTACCACATCACCACCCCGGGGGTTGGTGCCAGCGCGAAAAGCACAGCTATTTATAAAGAGGAACGTTTTTCCGATCACGCCCCTCTGATTATGGACTACGACTACACTATTACCACTAAGGCCTAAAATTTCGTGGCCAACCATCCTAGAGCCTAAACTTCAAACAGGAGTTGGTGTGAGCAGTACACAGCCCAGCACAAGCGAAAACAGCGATAACACCACAACAGGCCAGCGTGGTTGGCAAGAGATCTTGCTCAACCGCAAGATGTTGATCTGTATTTTGCTGGGCTTTATGTCGGGCTTGCCGTTGTATGTCAGTATCCAATTGGTGCCCGCTTGGCTGCGCAGCGAAGGCGTGGATTTAAGCACGATTGGTTTATTCGCTCTGGTGCAAATCCCTTACGCCTATAAGTTTTTGTGGTCGCCCTTGTTGGATCGGTATCCCATTCCAAAGCTGGGACGGCGGCGGGGTTGGATGGTCGTCACGCAGTTGCTGCTGTTTTTAAGTATTGGCTCTTTGGGGCATTTTAATCCCGAAAGTAATCTTCAAGCCGCCGTTTGGCTGGTGTTTATCGTGGCTTTATTTAGCGCCAGCCAAGATATTGTTATCGACGCCTACCGCCGCGATTTACTCGACGACGACGAACTGGGCACCGGCAACTCTATCGCGGTAAACGCCTATCGTTTATCGTCGTTGATTCCGGGTTCTTTAGCATTGGTGTTATCCGATCACATGCCGTGGTCGGCGGTGTATTGGTTTGTGGGCAGCTTTATGCTGTTGGGCATGTTCATCACTTTATTCGTGCCCGAAGTGAACAATGAACAACCGGCACCGCGCACCATTAAGAGCGCGGTGATCGAACCCTTCCGCGAGTTTTTTCACCGTGAGAGCGTGCGTTCGGGGCTATTGGTTTTACTATTTTTGGTGCTCTACAAACTGGGCGATAACATGGCCACCGCTTTATCGACCCCGTTTTATTTAGATTTAGGATTCTCGCGCACCGAAATCGGCACCATCGCCAAATTCTCGGCCTTATGGTCGACCATTGCAGGCTCGATCATTGCCGGTATTGTGATGCTGAAAATCAGCATTAACCGGGCGCTTTGGGTGTTTGGTTTTGTGCAGATGTTTTCGATTTTAGGCTTTGCTGCCTTGGCGCATATTGGCCACAATCCCTATGCCTTATTTGCCGCTGTGAGCTTTGAGTACTTAGGCGTGGGTTTGGGTACGGTGGCGGTGACCGCCTTTATCGCTAAACAGGCCGCCCGCCAGTTTTCTGCCACACAAATTGCCTTGCTGACCAGCCTCACCGCTGTGCCGCGTATCTTCGCTAATGCCAGCACCGGCTTTTTGATTGAAGCCATGGGCTATTTCTCATTCTTTCTTCTCTGTACCGCCATTGCTATTCCTGGTTTGCTATTACTCACCGTGGTGGCACCGTGGTCGGAACGCTCACCGCCTTCTCGCTCTTGAAGCTTTGCCCCAACGAGAACAAGGCATCACCGAATCACTAATGGTTCAGCGAAGACTCAGTTTTATGCCTTTATACTGCACGCACTATTAAGGCTCTGAAGCTCATCAAGCATCAGGGCCACATAACGACGAACCACAGCTACAAACCACCACGACGGAGCGCCCCATGGAACGACAGCCGCGCCTTAGTTTTCCCTTTTTGAGTTCACCCTCTTTGGGTTCACCTTTACTGGCCCTGATGCTTTGCGGCACTTTAGCCTTGCCCGCATGCACCACGCTTGATCCTTACACCCGCGAAGAAAAAACCGCCCACGCCACCCGTGGCGCACTGATTGGTGCAGGCGTTGGTGCCGCTATCGGTGCTATTACCGGCGGCAAACGCCTGAAACGCGCGGCCATCGGTGCCGGTGTTGGCGCTTTGGCCGGTGGTGCCGTGGGTTATTACATGGATCAACAAGAACTAGCGCTGCGTCAACGTTTAGAAGGTAGCGGCGTCAGCGTGACCCGGGCGGGCGAAAATATTATTTTGAACATGCCGGGCAATGTTACGTTTAACACCGGCAGTGCTGCCATTAACGGTAACTTCTTCGATGTGCTGGATTCCGTGGCCATCGTGTTGGAGGAATACGATCAAACCGTCGTTATTGCCGACGGCCACACCGACAGCACCGGCTCTGAGGCTTTTAATCAGCGCTTGTCGGAACAGCGTTCCTCAGCGGTGGTGGGTTATTTGGTGAATCAAGGTATTCCGCCCATTCGCACTGCGAGTTATGGCTATGGTGAGTCGCACCCCATTGCCGATAACAACAGCGCCTCGGGCCGCGCCGCTAACCGCCGCGTCGAACTCACCCTGATGCCGGTAACCCGCTAACGACGACGGAATCAACTTATCCACAGGATCGTTCTTCATCCTGTGGATAAGTGATGAATAAATCGTGGATAACCGTTGGGTCTAGCGCTTTAGTCTTCTAACACAAAGGTCACTTTTAACACCACGCGCCATTCCACAATCTCGCCTTGCTCGTTACATGCTACTTTGTGGCTTTCTACCCAAGCGCCACGTACATTCTTCAAACTTTTATTCGCACGGGCCACACCTTGGCGTACGGCATCGTCAAAACCTTCCGTTGAAG
This sequence comes from Lysobacterales bacterium, assembly GCA_022360675.1. Classification (GTDB taxonomy): domain Bacteria; phylum Pseudomonadota; class Gammaproteobacteria; order Xanthomonadales; family Wenzhouxiangellaceae; genus JAKSCJ01. The sequence goes on along the minus strand of JAKSCJ010000399.1, from coordinate 2,123 downwards.
ACGCAATAATTTCGGTAACGCGAGCTATGGTCATTTCAATCTCCTTTTCTAACAGTCACGTCATCTAAGCATAAACCACATAGCCACTTTCCAGACGGTGTAAAAGACGACACAGCTAGTAACACCAGAAGCTAAATTTGAGCCAATGAAGCTGGTTATCATGCCCGCAACGTCATACCAAAAAAACAGGAGTGTGCCATGGGCTTGTTCAGCTTTATCAAAGATGCTGGCGCTAAAATTTTTAACGACGACGAACCTCATCAAGAACCCACCGCCGCGAATAAAAGTATCAGCAGTTTCATTCGCGATCACAATATTGACCCTAGTGGCTTACGCTTTTTCTTCAACGCCGATGGCACGGTTAAGGTCAGTGGTTCAGTGGCCAGCCAAGAATTGCGCGAAAAAATTGTTTTAATCGTCGGTAATATCCAAGGCATCGCGGGCGTGCACGACGAAATTCAAGTGGGCTTACCCGCCATTGGTGATGGCCCTGACCTAACGAGCAGCGGCAGCATCAGCGTGAGCTCAGAGATTGAACCACCCAAAGGCCCACCCGAACAAGCAATCGAAACCGAGCCTGAAAGCCCAAGTGATACCGCCCCGGCAAACCAGGAATGGTCATCACGAACCTACACCGTACAAAGCGGCGACACCCTGTGGAAAATTGCCGCTGAAATGTACGGTAATGGCGCTAAATATCAGCAGTTATTTGAAGCGAATCAACCCATGTTGACCGATGCGGATAAGATTTATCCGGGGCAGGTATTGCGTGTACCGGCGTTGTAAAACGCCTTACTGATTTTGGTTTGATTACGTTATGCGAAACTTGAGGGTAGTGGCTTTGTTTTGCCGCTTTGGGGCAGATTCCTGAAGCGCGCCTTAGTTTTTGTTTCGCCACCCATTAAGGCTTTTTTTCTTAAGACACACTGGTGTGTGGCGGCGAGTACCTTTTGGTGCAGCCAAAAGGTACCAAAAGCTGCTGGAGTGTGGTTAGCGATACCCAGGTTGGTCGAACGTTCTCGGCGATCGTGATCAAACGGCATCCTGCCTTTGATCACTGCACTCGCATCCTTGCTCGTGCTCGCCTGTGTTTTGTTGAGATCGGTGGGATTAATTGGCTTCTAGCTACACTTAAGCGTTTCTGCTTTTAATCAACATCTAAGATTTACTGAGCAAAAGCCTCGCATAGCTTCTTAAGCTCTTCCCAAAGAAATTTAGATAAACCGAAGGCAATGCTCAGCCAGGACGGCTGAGCAAGTATTCATGGTCTAAGAGCCCTTGAATACGTGTGCCGTGAGCTTTAGGCACACACAAAACTCCAGTCAACCATTCAAGGCGCTTTTGGATACTTTTCCCGCTGTTGGGAAAAGTATCTCGCCGCCGCACAATGGCATAGCAATAAATATTGACCTATAGGCGGCGAAACCACCATGGAGGAGCCTAAATCACAAACGCGCCGTACCTTAACGGTAAACCGCCAAATCCGGCACTCGAATAACCCCCTCCATCAACACGCGCGCACTTCGACTCATGATGGCTTTGCGAGCAAGCCAGCGGCCATCAATGCATTCGGCCTGGGCGCCGACACGTAAAGTGCCTGAAGGATGACCGAAACTTACGGATTCGCGTTCGCCGCCACCGGCGGCCAGGTTGACTAAGGTGCCGGGGATGGAAGCGGCGGTGGCAATGGCTACAGCGGCGGTGCCCATCATGGCGTGGTGGAGTTTACCCATAGATAAAGCGCGCACCAGGAGGTCCACATCGTCGACACCAATAGTTTTACCACTGGAGGCCTGGTGTTCTTGGGGCGGGGCCACGAAGGCGATTTTCGGGGTGTGTTGGCGGCCGGCGGCTTGGCTGATGTCGTCGATTAAACCCATGCGCACCGCACCATGGGCGCGCAGGGTTTCAAATTTGGCCAAGGCTTCGGCATCACCGTTAATCGCTTCTTGCAGCTCGGTACCGGTGTACTCGATATCGGCGGCGTTAACGAAAATAGTGGGTATGCCCGCGTTGATCATGGTGGCTTGCAGCGTGCCGAAACCGGGTACGTCCAAGTCGTCCACCAAGTTACCGGTGGGGAACATGGCGGCGTCGGCATCGGCGGGGTCGACAAATTCCAG
>JAKSCJ010000070.1 GCA_022360675.1 Lysobacterales bacterium | reverse complement strand
TGGGCGATGAGGTAATTCCACGTCGGGAGTTTATCGAAAACAATGCCTTGAACGTGAGCAACCTCGACGTTTAATGAGTTGATTCGATGATGGAATCTCACCAGTAGTGAAACACCGCTCTATTTTTTGAGATGGTGTTTCATGAAAAGTGATACAGAAATAAAAAAGCAGCCATTTGGCTGCTTTTTTTCACAGTTAACCATCTTCCATGGCTAAAGCGACTTCCACACAGGCCTTTATGGGTAGATAGAGGCTTTGCCTTTTGTCGCTGTTAACTTCGATAAAACCGTACTGTTTATAAAACTCGACAACCCCTTCTTTGGCGTCAACAAAAAGCCCAATGACCGCCGCAGGATTGTCGGGTTGGGCTGCAAGCGCTGTTTTTCTAATACACTCAAGCAGTAATTGTTCGCCGAAGCGGTGGTTCTTGAAATTTTTATCTACAGCAATGCGAGCTAGCTTCAAAGCTGGCGCGGGATGAGGGTAATTGGCGAGTCGAGGAAATCCACCGGGCACTGACACGGTTGTATAGGCCAGGGTATAAAAACCGATGATTTTCTTAGGTTGCTCAGAATCAACGAGAACAAATGTTTTTGTCAAAGAGCGTTGATCTGAACTGCTGGCCTGTTTCGCTAGGTAGGTGTTTAACGCATCAACACCGCAGTCAAAGTTGTTGCGATCGTGTTTTTTCTTATCAAGCTGAATCGTCTTCAGCATAAGTAAACCCGTCTTTTTCGTTAAATGCTTTAGCTGCGGCTAAAAGCTTGCTGTTGATTGGCGGTGGGTTATCTAAAGCGGCAAATACAGCCTCCGCACCCTGCATTGAGAGGCGAATGCTTTGCTCACTTTCATAAACCGATCGAGCTTTGCTGGTTACGGCCTCAACAATAAATTGGGATAGTGTTGCACCAGATAGATCAGCAGCATTTTTTACAAATTCCTGAACCTCCTGGGTAACACGTGCAACTAGCCTTGCTTCCTTTGGTGTTACAACGGCCATTGGCTCTCTCCAAATATTTAGCCTTGGTTTTCGCCATAAGTGGCTTAATACGCTATACACATATTAGACAGTATTGTATGTCATTATGGCATACAATTTGTAGCTGTCAATATCGTGTGCCAAATAGACACACAGCTGAGAAGGAAATTAACAATAGCGTTGAGTGAATATGAGAACGTTTACTAAAGGTGAAGTATCAATATTTTTGGATGAAAAATTTAGTCTGATAATTCTAATGTCTATCTTTATGCTGATTGTGAAGCGATCATGTGCCTACTTTAACGTTGATTCTGCTTAACCCCATCCATCAATTCATAATAATCTCCCTTCTCTGCCACAAAGATATGTAGATTTAGTTTGGCTTGGGTGGGTTTATCGAAGGCACCTAGGGCAACGCTGGTCCAGTCGTGTTTTTGTTGGTCTAGTGGATCGAAGAATAATGACGAACCGCAGGTTTTGCAGAAGCCACGTCGTACTTTTTTGGACGAGTGATACCAAGCTAGTTGTTCGTCGTTGTGGATGTTTAAGGCATTGCGTTTAACGTCTACGCTGGCCAGGTAATGGCCGCTCCATTTGCGACATTGGGTGCAATGGCAGGCGTCGGCGGTGGTGAGGTCTTGCTTCACTTCAAAATGAATAGCGCCGCAGAGGCAGGAGCCTTGGTGGTTCATGGTTTGCGATGGGTTTTGGTGGTGGAATCTTTACTATAGCGTTTTTCTGCAAAGCTTCCATAGCTGATTGAATATTTATGCGAGCTATAAAAAAGCCCCGGCTTGGCCAGGGCTTTAAACGTGAATGATGACTGCGTTAGATAAGCTTAAGGGTTAGATAGGCTTAAGGCGAGCCATTGAATGGTTGACTACTGAATAGCTGAAACTATTGAGAGAAGTTAGCCATAGGGTGACTTGCAACGGCGTTACTGTTGATATTACCAATACCGTTTACGCTGGCGATGGGGCCATAAGCATTACTATTAGCGATTTGATAATTTCCTGAGTTGTTCAAGCGTGCAATGTTTCGAATAACAAAATTGCTGACACCGGTAACTTCAATGCCATGGCGAGTATTGGTGTTGAGTTGGTTACCGTCGATGGTGGATGAACTGGAAGTCGAATAAATTCCTGAGCCACGGTTGCCGTAAGCACGGTTACCCTTAATTAAACTGGTGTGGGTGGCGGCAATACCGTTATTCATATTGTCTGCGGCGCTGATATCCTCACCATTAAAACTAACCGAGTTATTAATGATGCGTGAGCCACTCGTGGCAGAAATACCGTTCCACATGTTTTGGTGTGCTCGGCTTTCGGTGATATACACCGAACCCACTAACTCAAAGCCGTGTTCATCATTACTGTGGGCGATGGAGCGGTGGATTTGACTGCTTGCGCTGACACGGAAACCGCTTTCGGCATTATCAAAGCTTTGTGAGTCTAAGATCAGCGTACGGTTTGAACCGTTAAACCCATCCCCTGCGTTATTCCGGGCAAAACTGTTTTTAACGGTGCAACGTAGGCCGGTGCGGATACCGTCGCTGCCGTTATCATAGGCATGAACATTATCGACAAAACAATCGCTTTCGAGATAAACGCCGGTACCACCATTGCTATGGCTGGTAATGTTCTTAAGAACGATATGATCACTGCCCGATAAAATCATGCCCTGGCCATTAAAGCCATGCACCGTGCCATTTTGAATGCGGATATTGCTGCGGCTAGGTGCACTGATGGCTGTGCCGGTGGTAACGCCATCACCGGGGCTAATGGAATAACCACCTAAGTCCAAAAAGACATCGTCTACCGTAATTCGAATCGCCGCTGTTGAATTAAAGGTGGTTCTTAAGTTTTGTTTAATCGCGTAAGCGCCGGGTTCGTTAATGGTGTAAGGAAGACTTTCGATAATGGTGGGCGCGAGAAGATCCACTGTGTTATCCACAGCGTTATTAATAATGGTATCGGCATGCATGCCGTCGAGTAGATCGGCATCTAATGCGGAGTTTTCACCATCAACCGTTTGGATCTTGGTAAGGATTTCATCGGCGGTGTTAGGAATGCCGGAAAGATCCACCATATTACCGCCGCTGATGCTCAGCACAGAACCCGATACACTCAGGGTTTGGGAATCGGTGCCGGTGGCTACTGCACAGCTCACCGTGCCATTCTCATGGATAGCAGTCACGTAAGAACCCACAGCACAAGTGCCATTCACCCGGCGCTGTACCTGGCTGCTATCGATCTCGACCTGACCAATGCTATTGCCGGGTACAAACTCCGCATGCATGGCAAAAGGTGTGGAGGTGAGATTTTGGCGCGGGTTTAACGGAGTGTAGCTACCGTTGCTATTACCGTCGCGCACGCTAATGGCCAACCAGGCCGGGCCGCCATTCAAAATACTGGTGCCGAAATCCAAAGGCACGCTGAAGACGCCATCGATCACACTGATGTCGTGCAATAAAACAGGCGCGGTTAAGGCGGTGCCGTTGATTTCGCTGGCGAAGATGGCGAAGGAGAAATCGAAAACGCCGTCGGCGGGAACGAGTGGGCCGCCGGGGCTGGCTTCGGTTTCCAGCTTGCCTTGATAGGTAAAGACCGTATCGGCGGGCTGAGCGTGAGCTACAGCGCCGATGCTGAGCATCAAAAAGGCAAGAGCCAAAGAGTGAACACGAGATTTCATGAAGTGCCCTGTGAATAACTTGAAAAACTTGTGGATAAGTTTGTTGATGAATCCGCTGCGCTACCTTTAATAAAAATGGTTGCGTGCTTATTGCGCAGGTGACGGACTCTCAAAACTGTTGGCAAAAATGATTTCGGTACCGCCGGTAGAGAGCAACTCGCCATCGGCGAGAAAGCCACCCGATACACGAAAGGCCTGTGCGCCCTGCCCTGTGGACGACTGAATGGAGGCATCGGCTTGGCCAATGCTGCCCGTCAAGGCCATGTCGCTGGTGCTGCTGCGGCCACCACCGTTATCGATGGTGTGGCGGCTAATGCGGATACTGCCGTCGCTGGATTGCTGTGCATTACTCACGCCGTGCACTAAAAAGCCGCAGAACAAGCACGCCGCAAGACTCCACTTCAAGCGCTTGTTTAGGCGCACAGCTTGTTGACTATTGATAAGATCACTCATCGAGAGAACGCCCCTTGTTCAGCGTTTGATGAATCAGCAGCATTGTGGATAGATTCAATGCTGCTATGGATAACTATTGAATTAATCGCTAAAACTCCAGATTAGCTAGCGGATGGTCGGCGTTGGTCACGTTTTCTAAACTGCCGGTGATGTCCACATCAACGATGGGACCATGGGCACTCAGGCTGAAGCTGAAGTTACTGACGGCGTTAGCGCTGGCACGATTACGAATGAAAAGATTATCTTGAACGATGGCGGTGATGCCGATTTGGTTGTTATCGTTGGCGTAGTTGTTATCGACCACGTTATAGAAACCTGAAATGATCATGCCGTGGCCTTCGTTGTCTGCGACGTAGTTATTGTCAATCTTGTTATCGCTACGTGCGTTAATACCACTGCGCAGGATGTCGCTTAAAGATGCATCGGTACCGTTATTGTTGGCAACGCTATTAACAACTTGATTTCGATACTGCACATAAATGCCATTGCTACCGTTCTCGTTGGCAGTAACCCCTCTAATGCGACCGCCGTTGTAATGAGTTAAGCCGTAGCGACCATTCTTTGAATAATTACCACCTTGTACTAGGTTATCGTCATTAAGGGATAAGCCGTCTTCTCCGTTTTCTGTGGCAGTTGTGCTGTAGATGCTGTTTCTCGCCAGACCTTGGATACCGTATGTCGTGTTATCTCTTGCGATCACGTTGATCAAGGTATTGTCGTTACGCATGAAAATGCCGGCGTCATTGTTATAAACGACAACATCTTTAAAAATAGAAGCATGGCTGGCTCGGATACCCGTGTTGCTATTGTTATAAATTTTTAAGTTAATAAATCGGGCATAGTTACTAGAAGTGGCATGAATACCGTTGGACCAGCCATGAATAGCGCCATTCATGATGGTGATGTTATTACTGGTGTTATGGCGTATAGCCGAAGGTGTTGTTACGCCAGCGCTTCTGGTAATGCTATAACCGGCCAAATCGATCACCACATCGTTGGCGACGATACTGATGCCTGCAGATCCATTATTCTCGAGTACTAAATTTTGTGTGGCGATATAGTATCCCGGTTGCGCAATAGTAAATGGCAAGGAATCGATGGCGGTAAACTCAACCCCCGCAGGGATAGACGCCAAAATATCGCTAGCTTGCATGCCATCAAGCAAGTCTGCATTTAATTGAGAACCCGGGCCGTCCACCGTACCAAGTTTGGTCAGAATTTCATTGGCGCTGTTGGGAATACTGGATAAATCGGCTTGTAAGGTTCCGCCACCGTCGGTTAATTCTAAGGTTTCGTTGTTTAACGCGAGGTTGATGTTGTGTTCATTCGTGGCATCGTTATCGTTACTCACACCCGATAAGTCCACCGAGTTACCGTTACTAATGGCTAGCTGTGAACCATTTAAGCTTAAGGTTTGTTCATCGGTGTTGTTAGCCACTGGCATGCAGTTTATGGAGCCATCTTGATTAATGGCCGTCATGTAAAAGCCTAAAGTACAGCTTTCACTAACGCGCAGTTGTACTTGATTGGCGTTAACTTCGATATTGCCAATGCTGTTCATGGGTACAAACTCCGCATGTACAGCATAAGGTGTGGAGGTAATTTTTTGGTTTGGCGTTAATGGCGTGAAGGCACCATTATCATTGGCATCACGAACACTAATTCCTAACCATAAAGGCCCACCACTGAGGATATCGCTGCCGAAATCTAAGGGTACGGTAAACACTCCATTGTTGACGGTAATATCGTTAAGCTGTGTGGGTGAACCAACACTGTTACTTCCGCTTTCGTTACTAAATAAACGAAAGATAAAATCAAAAGCACCGTTGGCCGGTGTTAACGGCGCACCCATGGTGGCTTCGGTTTCTAAGCGACCTTGATAGGTAAATACGGTGTCGGCGGGCTGAGCGAAGGCCATGTTATGGCAGAGCCATAAGCACAGTGCCGCAATGTAACGACGCATTAAAGAAGGTTTCATGAGTTAATCCTGTGGATAATCTTTATAGCTTGTGGATAACTGATGAATAACTGCCGCTGATGATTCAACGATGCACAATCAAGCCTAAGGCGAGCTTGATATGGGTCGTTAAACTCAACGGTTGTGCAATTCAATCGGTGGTGATGGCGAGCACAAATGAAAAAAACCGCTTAAAAAAGCTGGGTTTTGCGGCTGACATCGAAAACACAATAGTTGTAAGGAAGGCGTAGTCTGGGTGCTTTTTTCAAAACCACAGACGACACCACACCGGCACCTTGAGGTACCAGCAAAGAAAGGCTGTACATAATTGTTGTGATCCCCTGCTAACTTGATGGATTAGTTGGAGCTGGAATCATCCTTGAGGTGGGCGGTCAGGCTTTACTGTTTTTGCTAAATAAAGAGTGTGCTTAACTACTCTCGTTGGTTTACTTTATGAGCCTGTATTGTTATAGCGCTAAGTATAAGAACTCAGACGGCAATATTCATCATTAAAAAGTTGTAGAAAAAGGCTTAGTGGCCGGTTTTTGATATATTGAATGCCTGTTTTTGGATTTTTTTAAAAATTAGTTCGTATTTGATCTTTTTTGTTATTTTTATTTATCTAAATTAAAAATAACAAATTTATTTTTAAAACATAAATTATGTTTATCGACGAGGCCAATAGCGTTCCATTTCTAAATAAGTAAAGGATGCCGACCACGTAATAAGCACAAAACCTGTTAACGATTCGCAACCCATCAAGAAACGTAATGGACCTAGTGGGGAAATGTCGCCGTAGCCCACGGTGGTGAAGGTGGCAACCGAAAGATAAACCGCGTCGAATAAGCCCAGCCCGTCGATCCCAGCCACCTGGCCCATGGCCGGGTCTAAAGTACATAAAAATACACCGATAGCGAATATCCACACCTCGGCAACGTGGGCACCTAAGATAATAAAAATACTCACCAAAACCCGCGCACGGCGGCTAATGCTCATATGTGGTAACCAACCGTTTAAACGATTTAACACCTCATAATGCAAAACCACCACCAAGCCGCATAACACCAAAGAAATAAAAACAACGATCCAGTGCTCAGAAGACTGGAGTGCATATTGGAAGTTTGTGGCTTGCATAGGGGCGATCCATAAAGCGGTAAACGATTACATCGATGAACCATGGTTATCTTAAACAATGAGCTTACCGAACTAACGCTGGCACTGCGGACAATAATAAGTAGACCGTTGGCCGGTGATGGTGCGTTTAATCGGGCAACCGCATTGTTTGCAGTCTTCATCGGCGCGATCATACACCATCAGTTCACGAAAGAAATAACCTGGGTTACCATCGCTATCGACAAAATCTTTTAACGTCGTGCCACCGGCATCAATGGCGGCTTGAAGAATATCTTGAATGGCTTGTACTAGTTTTTCGTAGCGTGCCAAGCTAATACGCCCGGCGGCTCGATGCGGATGAATCCCGGCAATATGCAATGACTCGGATGCATAGATATTGCCAACACCCACCACCACATGGCCATCCATAATGAAGTTCTTAATGGCGGTTTTACGCTGGCCTGCTGCCGTTTTTAAATACTGTGCGGTAAAGTTTTCATCGAAAGGCTCGGGGCCTAAGTGAGCCAGTAGTTGGTGTTGTGCTAATTGATTCGGCGCGCACCACAACACCATGCCAAAACGCCGTGGATCATTAAATCGTAAGGCGCGACCGTCATCTAATAAGAGATCGACATGATCGTGGGCTTTGGGTGGCTCATTTTGTTTGATGATGCGCATGGAACCACTCATGCCCAGGTGATAAATCAAATGGCCTTGGTCGGTATCGATCAGTAAGTATTTGGCACGTCGGTGCACCTTGTGGATGGTTTGTCCGTTGAGCTGGTGAATTTCTTCAGGAATGGGCAAACGTAATCGCTCGATACGGACCTCAGCGCCGGTAATGGTGCGATTCAATAACCAGGGTTCTAGGCCCCGTTTGACGGTTTCGACTTCAGGTAATTCAGGCATGGAGTGGGTCCGACTGCATCCGCTGCTGCGGTATTGGGTAAAAGCTGCTCGTACACGCACTTGCCAGCACAGCATGCTATTGGTAAATGCGCTGGCAAGGCTTAGACTATGCGCGTGTTTGGTGCCTTCATGCTAGCGCTTTGTCGCCTGTCGACCAAGCCCATTCGATGAACAAGCTCGCCCCGCCTTTGCGCTTAAATGCTCATCGATCAACGGCTAGGCACTGATTAACTACAAGGCTATTGCTTGGGTGCTATTGGCACTGTATCAGCATCACTGGAGATGACCATGCTGAAGATCTACACCGCCCATCGTGGAGGTCTGCAATTAGCACCACCTGGCGGTGAGCTGCGGGTTCCCGCTGAAGCCGTCTGGCTGGATCTACCCGAACCCACCTTTGAAGAAACCCACGCGGTGGAATCGTTTCTGGGGATTGAGGTGCCCACCCGAGAAGACATGGAGGAAATTGAAATTTCCAGCCGTCTGTATTCTGAAGACGGTGCCGTGTTTCTTACCGCCATGGTATTGGCGCGTTCTGAGACTGACCAACCCGAATTAACGCCAATCACTTTCATTATGGCCGGCGAGCGCTTAGTCACTTTGCGTTACGACGATCCGCGCCCTTTTCCCGCTTTTAGTTTGCGTGCTCAGCGTCCGGGCAGTGGCTTTAGCCGTGGCCCGGTGGTGTTGTTAGGGCTGCTGGAGTCGGTGGGGGATCGTGCTGCCGATATTCTGGAGCGCCTTGGTGCCGATGTAGATGCCATTTCGCGCGAGATTTTCGAACACGGCGCCGGTGTGAATCGCGGCACCGATTTTCAAGCAGTGCTGTCAAAGGTGGGCCGCAAAGGCGACTTAACCAGCAAGGCGCGCGAGAGTTTGGTGAGTATTGGCCGCATCGCCACCTTTCTGATGCAGGCAGCGTTGGATCGCGATTGGGCCCGTGATACCCGGGCGCGGGTGAAAACCCTGAGCCGGGATGTGCACTCCCTGACCGATCACGCCAGTTTCCTGGCCAGCAAAATTGCGTTTTTGATGGAAGCTACCCTGGGGATGATTGGTATCGAGCAAAACGCCATTATCAAAATTTTCTCGGTGGCGGCTGTGGTCTTTTTGCCGCCAACGCTCATCGCCAGTATCTACGGTATGAATTTCGAACACATGCCTGAATTGAAATGGATGCTGGGTTATCCCTGGGCCTTGGGTTTAATGGTGTTATCGGCGTTCTTACCCTACTGGTACTTCAAACGTAGAGGTTGGTTGTGATGAGTACGCCTGATCTGCCCGTAGTGGGTGTGGATACCGGCGGCACCTTCACCGATTTTTATCTGCCCACCGCCACTGAAATCTGTACCTTAAAAGTGCTTTCTACGCCTGACGATCCGGGGCGCGCCATCGTTCAGGGTTTGCGGCAGTTAGGTTTGGTCGATCGGCCCTGTGTGATTATCCACGGCACTACCGTGGGTACCAACGCGGTGCTGGAAGGAAAAGGTGCACGCGTTCATTACGTTAGCAGTCAGGGATTTGGCGATGTCCTTAAACTGGGGCGACAACAACGCCAGCAAGTTTATGCCTTGCATCCAGAAGCACGAGCGAACCCGGTAGCGGCTGAAGATTGCCTGGAAATTAACGCCCGCTTAGATGCCCAAGGCGCTTGGTTGACTGCTCCCAACGACGCTGAATTAGCCCACCTCGCCCAACAGCTCGCCTCGGCTGAGGCGGTGGCGATTAATCTAATCCATGGCTGGTGCGCGCCTGAGGCCGAGGCGTTGTTGGCGCAACAAGCGCCAGCGCATGCCTATGTGGCCATGAGCCACGCGGTTTTACCTGAGGCGGGCGAGTACGAGCGAGGCATTGCCACTTGGTTGCAAGCCAGTACCGGTCCGGTACTTAGCCGTTATTTAGATAAACTCCACGCAACTTTGGCGCAAGCCGATTTACGCGTGATGCAAAGCGATGGCTTGACCTTGGCCGCAGCCCAGGCCGCTGAACGGGCGGTGCGTTTATTGTTGTCGGGCCCGGCGGGCGGCACCGCAGCGGCGGCGGATTTAGCCCAGCGTTACGGTATTGAGCAGCTGCTTACCTTCGATATGGGCGGAACCTCCTCTGATGTGGCCTTGGTGGAAGGTCAGCCAGTACTCACCCAAGAGGCCAGCATGGGGCCATGGCCTGTGGCAGTACCCATGGTGGACATTCATACCATCGGTGCCGGAGGCGGCTCGTTGGTGAGTGTGGATAGCGGTGGTTTGATGCAGGTGGGGCCAGAGTCGGCGGGGGCCATGCCCGGACCGGCCTGTTATGGCCGAGGCGGCCAGCGTGCCACGGTCACTGATGCCCACGTGGTATTGGGACGAATTCCAAAACATGTTGCCCTGGCGGGAGATTTACCGCTTGATCGTGAGGCGGCGATGGCTGCGGTTCAATCGGTGGCCGATGCCATGGGTTTAAGTTTGGAAGCGGCGGCAGAAGGTGTGATTCGTTTAGCCAATGAGCAAATGAGTCGTGCATTACGTGTGGTATCGGCCGATCGCGGCCGTAATCCGGCCGATTGTGTTTTGCTGAGCTTTGGTGGCGCAGGTGGCTTGCACGCTTGTGAATTAGCCGATTTACTGGGTATTCAGCAAGTGATGGTTGCACCCCATGCCGGTGTTTTATCGGCCATGGGAATGACTGTTGCACAGCCCGGCCGCCGGCAAGTTCGCAGTGTCTTGGAGTTACTAACAGCTGTGGATAAGCATAAGTTATCCACAGATTTCTCCACTTTATCCACTCAGTCGAGCCAAGAGCTCATGGCCGAAGGTGTGAATGAGGCCGATATCCAACACCACCATGTGCTGGGCTTACGTTACCAAGGGCAAAAATCGGTGTTGGCTGTGAACTGGCAAGGACAAGCGCTGGTGGAATGTGAGGCTGAGTTTACCGCCCTGCACCAGGCCCGTTATGGCTACACATTGGCGCGTGGAGTGGAGTTGGCTGAAATCGAAGTGATGAGCCAAGTGGATACAGGCCGCGAAGCGAAACAGCGCCAAGTACCGCCAACAAACGTGTGGCCGATTGCAAGCTGTGAGGGAGAGACCGAGGTGTGGCAGCAAAGCTTAAGTCCTTGTGCCTATTATCGACGGGAAGCTTTAAATCAGAAATCTTTAAGCGGGCCCGCCATCGTTATTGGTGTCGATACGACACTATTCATTCCGGAACAATGGCAAGGCGCACAAGATGAACACGGCGTTTTGATGCTCCAACGCAAGCGGTAAAACACACAGGCACGCAAAAGCCGCCTTTTCAGGGCGGCTTTTTTAGTATCGGCAGAGCAATACTAACGCTTTGTCGATCCGTTTTCAGGGACTACCAAGCCTCCGAAATTCAGTCAAAACTGATCAGAAGCGGTGCGCAGTCCTCAAAGAAACCAAATTATTTAATTTTGGCTTCTTTGTAGATCACATGCTTACGCACAACGGGATCGTACTTTTTGAATTCCATTTTGCCGGGGGTGTTTTTCTTGTTTTTATCGGTCGTGTAAAAGTGACCGGTACCAGCACTGGAGACTAAGCGGATTTTATCACGCATGATGAGCCCTCTTAGATTTTTTCGCCACGGGCACGCATATCAGCAAGAACTGCATCGATACCGCGCTTGTCGATGATACGTAAACCTTTAGTGGATACGCGTAATTTAACCCAGCGATTTTCGCTTTCAACCCAAAAACGATGCGAATGCAAGTTGGGCAGGAAGCGGCGCTTGGTTTTAATGTTTGAGTGGGAGACGTTGTTACCCGTTGTGGGTCGTTTACCCGTCACCTGACAAACTCGGGACATGGTCGTCACCTGAATCTTAGACAAAGAGCCGTCCTTTATACCTGAGTTTTTTCGCATAGGCAAGGCTTAGAACCTTAAAATGGTCAAATTTTGGGTCATTTTTTGCTATTGCCGGATAAAAACTGTTAGTCAAAAGCTCGATTTTGCTTTGAAAACGGCCTTATGAAAGCGCTTTTTAGGTGGGTTATCGATTGGGCTTTCATTAAGGCGGTGAAGCTCAATAATGAAGGGCTATGCGGAATGGTTTGCGCTTGGAATTTGCGTGGGAAATAGAAGCATGGCGGGCCGTTAATGGTGGCCCGCCGTTGAAGCTTGCACATAGAACATGGAGCGATGAATTACAAAACGCCCCGCTCTGCTAAAGACAAAGGTTGGCCGTCGCCCACGATAAAGTGATCGAGCAAGCGGATATCCACCAAGGCCAGTGCCTCTTTGAGCTTTTGGGTGAGAAGTAAATCGGCGGGGCTGGGCTCGGTAATGCCCGATGGATGATTGTGAGCGGCAATGATAGCGCTGGCGTTTAGCCTTAAGGCCTGCTCGACGATTACTCGTGGGTGCACATTGGCGCTGTCGATGGTGCCGTGGAATAAATCTTCGCAAGCAATTAAGCGGTGTCGTGTGTCTAAAAAGAGGCAGCAAAAAACTTCGCGGCGGCGATCGCGCAGATGCGAATGCAGGTAATCGCGCGTTAATTCGGGTGATGTCATCGCACCTTCACGCACCACTGCCTCGTGCATATGGCGCTTAGCCAACTCCACCGCTGCCAGCAACATGCTGAACTTTGCGCTGCCAAGACCACGTACTCGGCAGGCTTCAGCCGGTGTGGCATTGAGTAAAGCGCGTAAACCGCCGAAATCCCTCAGTAATTGGCGTGCCATTTCCACCGCGTTAAGGCCACGGCTGCCGGTGCGCAAGATAATGGCCAGAAGTTCGGCATCGCCTAAGCTGGCGGCGCCCTGTTCAAGTAGCTTTTCCCGTGGGCGTTCACCCATGGGCCATTCCCTGATGCTCATTCTTTTTCCTTGTTAAAACAAAAACATTGTCAGCAATATTCAAGAAGCCCGAAACAAGGTATCGTTATGCTGTTGTTTAAAACAGCAGCAAAAGCAGCGATTTGCTGTAGGTATTTCACGGCCTATGAGTAAAGAAAAAAACCTAACAACCGCCTCAAAGCCCGCCACTGATGTCGCACAAGGCGCAACTGTTCATGCGCGGCCTCAACATGTGGTATTAGGGGTTTGTGGCGGTATTGCCGCCTATAAATCGGCTCTGCTCGCACGCTTACTGGTGGCACAAGGCCACGAGGTGCAGGTGGTGATGACGGCCTCGGCTAAAGGCTTTGTGGGTGCCCACACCTTTCAGGCACTGACTGGCCGTGCCGTACGCGACACCTTGTGGGATGAAGCGGCCGAAGCCGCTATGGGTCATATTGAGCTGGCGCGCTGGGCCGATGTCATTGTTATCGCGCCTGCCACTGCCCATACCATGGCGCGTTTGAGTCACGGTTTTGCCGACGATTTACTCACCACCTTGTGTTTGGCCAGTGACGCGCCATTGGTGCTGGCTCCGGCAATGAATCAAGCCATGTGGCGGCATCCGGCTACCCAGACGAATTGTGAGATTTTGCAACAACGTGGCGTTATTTGGGTGGGACCCGACTCAGGCGACCAAGCTTGTGGTGATATAGGGCCGGGCCGCATGAGCGAGCCTAAAATGATTGCACACAGCATTAACGACGTATTAAAGGCCGCCAGTTCAGCACAAAGCGAAAAAGGCTCAGAAACCCTAAGTGGACGACACGTCTTGGTGACCGCCGGGCCCACTTATGAAGATATTGATCCGGTTCGCTATATCGCGAATCGCAGCTCTGGCCGTATGGGTTATGCCATTGCCGAAGCCGCGCGAAGTTTGGGAGCCAATGTCACGCTGGTGAGTGGACCGGTGCGTATCCCGCCACCTGAAGGGGTGGAGGTGGTGTCGGTGCGCAGCGCGTTGGCGATGCACGAGGCGGTGATGACGCGCTTGGCTCGTTGCGATATTTTCATTGCCGCAGCGGCAGTGGCCGATTTTCGCCCGGCTGAAAGTGCGTCGCATAAGATTAAAAAACAATATCAACAAAATGCTAAGGGCGGCTCCGCTAAATCGACTGAAGCGGTGGTGACGGCTGCGGCGGCAGACATGAGTCTGGCGCTGGTGGCTAATCCCGATATTCTGGCTGAGGTTTGTGCACAAAAAGGCCGTACCTATTGTGTGGGCTTTGCCGCTGAAACCGAGCACCTACGCGACCACGCGCAGGCCAAGCGACAACGTAAAGGGGCGGATCTGATTGCAGCAAATTGGGTTGGTGAAGGTCGAGGGTTTGATGTAAACGAGAACGAACTATTGGTTTTGGGCGATGATTTTGAATGCGCCTTGCCAAGCAGTAGCAAAACCCTGTTAGCTGAACGGCTAATGGATATCATCGCCCAGCGTTATCAGTTGACCAACTAGCTTAGCTTGCCTACGGCTGATGCTGGCACATGCAATGAGCAAACCCACTACAATATGAAACCGATTGCATTAAAGATTATTGATCAGCGCATAGGAAACGAGTTTCCTATGCCCCAATACGCAACCACCGGCTCCGCAGGTATCGACTTGCGCGCCTGTATCGAGCATCCACTGGAGCTGCCACCGGGTGGATGTGAGCTAATACCCACCGGCTTTGCCGTGCATATTGCTGATCCTGCTATTGCCGCCGTGCTATTGCCGCGATCGGGAATTGGGCATAAACACGGTGTGGTTTTGGGCAATTTGGTGGGCTTAATCGATAGCGATTACCAAGGCCAGCTGATGGTTTCGTGCTGGAATCGCTCAGAGCGTGCTTATACCATCGCTGTGGGTGAGCGGATTGCACAAATGGTTTTTGTGCCCGTTATTCAGCCTCAATTTGAGCTGGTCGATAGCTTCGAGCAGAGCGAGCGTGGCGAAGGTGGTTTTGGACATAGCGGCAGGCGTTAGGCTTGTTGCCATACGTGCCGCGTTAAATGGCGCGATTTTGTTAAATTGATTCACTCCGCTGCGATGTTTCATCACAGTTTGTTGAGTGAGAAACCACTGAAACCGCAGCATTTCAGTGGCGGGCGCTTCGGTTGGCTACTTACTGATGTTGGCTGGCCAATTTTTTGAAATAAGCGTCAACGATGGTCTAGGGCGAATGTTGACTGTGCGTTTTTCGTTTAATAAACACAGCAATTGCAGCTATCTGTCGGTGTTTTCGTCTGCAGCACCGCTTCAACCTAAACAACGGCTAATCGGGTTATGGCTAAAGCCAAAAAAACACAAAAATCGGAAGCTGGATCATTCAGCTTAAACCGTCTGGGTGGTTTTCTATTAATAGCCCTGGGCATCGTGGTTTTGATTGTCAGTGGCTTTTTTGTCTGGGGGCGCGTACAGGCAAACTTTACTCGCGAAAACATGATGCGCAATGTGGAGCTCACGGAAGCCGAGCTGGCCAATGAAGTACGGCGAGTTTATAACTTGCTGGCTTCGCCACCGGTGATCGCGCTGGCCACCAAAGCGGCCAATGGTGAGGCGGGTGCCGAACAGGCGGTGCGCGATCTAGTGCAGACCCAAATCCCCAATATTCTGGTGCTGAAAGTACTACCCGGCGAGGTGGAGAAAATCGAAACCGGTCCGCCCCCAAAGCCAGGTTTTGCGGTTCTCGATATGGCCTATGTGGCTGAAGAACACGGGGCAGCGCCAGCACAAGTGCACTTTGTGGGTGGGGATAGAGAAAACTTATCCTTTATGCAATCGGTAACCACCACCGAGGGCATTAGTGCTTATATTTGGCTCAGCGTGCCCACCAGTATGCTGATCAATCAATTTAAAGATTATGGTATTGGTAATCAGTACTTGGCATGGGAGCAAGTGACTTTGCGCCACGGTGCGATGGTATTGAAATCGTTTGGCCGCCCGCCGGGTAATACCGAGCTTGAGATTGTGCCCATCGAGGGCAGTATGTTGCGCATGGTTTGGTATGCCTCTGCCCCGCTTTCGGTGGTCCGCACGCGCGATTTGGTTTTAGGTTTTGTGCTGGGCATTTTGTTGATGATTGGCGGTTATCTCATGCTGCGTCGATCCAATGTGATTGAGAATGAAGAAGACGATAGCCCGTTACCAGCCACCGAAAAATCCCGTTTATTGGAAGAAGTAGCTGCCTCTGTGGCCGCAGCGGCTGAAGAACGCCAGCGGGCCGAGTCGCAAAAAGCAGCCGCTTTGCAAACGGCAGCCGCTGAACCCGCTAAACCCACCAGTTTGGCGGAGGCAGCCAGCGCCGATGACAGCTATACTCCGGCGCCCATTCCGCAAAGTACAAATCTACCGATGGATAGCGAATTATTACTTCATCCGGGT